>JAGWYI010000119.1 GCA_018969455.1 Bacteroidota bacterium
GTTGCCTTCCAGTACTTTTGCCAAGAGTGCGTCATGCCCGGTGTTCATGTTGAAAAACGCTGTTTCGTGTATGATTCCGCTCAAATTGCGGTGTTTAACAACCTGGAAGGCATCGGCCAGCGCAGAGCCTTTCGGATAATAACGAAACATCCAGATGCCCTGGTAATTGTCGGCCAGCGAGAGCACATACAGCTCCTTGGCATCGTACCACACAAATTCATCGAGCAATTTGTGGTATATCCGATCCATTTCAGCCCAGTCGTTGACGGTATTTCGCAACAAAAAGGATGAAATAAACAAATAAAGGAGCGCTGCAAAATACTTCCACCAGCGCGCAAGACGCGCAAGGGCGAGCGCCATAACAGGCAACACAAAAAGGGATGATACATAACCATAACGGTCGTTTTCATTGAAAAGCACCCACTCAAAGTGCAAATTCGACACCGGAACCGATGCCAGAATGCCCAACCACAGCAGCAGCACCGCAAGCTTGATGCGCGGCGTCAGGAAATTTCTGAGGAAAAACACCGACAAGGCCATGGATATCAATAAAATGTAACAAAACTTTATCCCGAAATCACCACTCATCCAATTGAAAAGTGCCATTTTATCGGCATGCTCCCAATGGCGGATAAAGAACAGGGGCTTGACCATGTATTTGAGGGGCGTAGACAACATGCGCACGGGATCGAATGCCAGCATCCGCTTTTCGCCATAGTGGCCCACCCATTGTCCCAATGTGAGCTTGTTCCACACAAAAAAGAAGATGTACAGCCCGATCTGTGGCAAACTGAGGTACAGAATCGTTTTTTTCCAATCGAGGTGGTAGCGGTCGTGGGTGTCGGGCGATTCCACAGATGGCACCTTGTGGCTCAATTGCCACCCAATTAAAACACCGTGGGTAAGCAGCGGAATTGCCAAAGCCAGTTCCAGGGTAAACAGGTTGATCAACATCAGGCCATGCGCCCACCACAGCGCGCGCACCCTGCCTCTTTGCAAATAATCAAGTGTGTACCAAATGGCGCCCAGGGTGCACAATCCGGAAATCATGTAATGCAGGCAAACCCGCCAAACGGTTACCTCCGGCTGGTAAGGAGAAAATAAAAAAAACAAGGCGCCAAACATGGCTGTAAAACCGGTAAACTGCAATTGCCAGATGTTTCCCATCTTTAGCAACAGGCGGTATAACAGGTACCCGTTGGCCGCATGAAAAGCACAAAACAAAAATGTCCAGGGCAGGCCATTTGTTCCGAAGGACTTATACATGCAATAATTAATTAATTGAAGCACTTGTTGATGCCCGCCATAACCGAAAGAGTATAAAAAACCGTACCAGGGGCCTTTGTCGTACAAATCCTGCCAGCCCAGAAAATCAGAAACAAAGCCGGCATTTCGGGCTGGCCAATACAAGATGAGACTTGACAAAAAAAACAATCCGAATATCTGCACCTGTCGGGGAATGCGTTTCATGGTATATCGTTTTATGGACTGGTAAAATTAATATTTACGGCTGTAACGGCGGGGTATTAAATCAAAGGATTTAAAATGGGCTTCAGCGTGCGATTTTAACCTGCTTTAATCGCAACAGGTTGATGGCGTTGTGCGGGAGCCCGCTTACATTTTTCCAGGCAAACTGGGCTGTTTCATCGTAAAAAAGAAAAACAACGGGCGCCTCTTCAATCAGAATTTCGTCCAGTTCCCGGTACAATGCATAGCGTTTTAGTTCATTTGTTTCAGCCAGCGCGGCTTCATATTTTTGATCAAAAGCGGCATGTGCAAAACGGGTATAATTGGGTGGCGCGCCGTTTTTGCTGTAAAAACAGGTAAAAAAACTTTCAGCGTCTGGGTAATCGGCAATCCAGGAGGCCCTAAAAAAACCGGCATTTCCTTTGCGCATGCGCTCGCGCAAGCCAGCTGTTTCCAACACTTCCAGGGTAACGTGAACTCCAAGATCTTCCCATTGACGTATTATAAAGGTGCAAATATCGAGGTATTCCTGGTTACACAGCAATTTCATAACAGGCAGGTTTTTGCCATTTGGATATCCTGCTTCAACCAGTAGTCGGCGCGCTTTCCCCACATCATAACCATATGCGGTCAAATGGTCTGGCGCAAAGGAAGGCAGTCCGCGCGGAGCAAAGCCCGCATTTGCAGATTTGCCTACTCCATTGCGCAATGTGCGCAGCAAGGTCTCCCGGTCGATTCCAAAATTGAGCGCTTGCCTTACTTTTTTATGAAGAAAAGGGCTAGACGGATCCGCTTGCATATCGAAGCCAAGATACTCTGTATTGAGATATGGATTTTTATAATATTGAAAATTGGAGCTCAATTCGGCACGGAGTTCGCCTTCCGGTGTGAGCAATTCAGCGCTATATGCGCTCTCGAGCCCATAAAAATAGTCGAGGCGGTGTTTTTTAAACTCCAGAAAGGCCGATTTTCGGTCCCCAATAAATCGCACATGAACGGCATCCAGATAGGGCAAGCGTGTGCCGACAGAATCAAATTCAAAATAGGCCGGATTTTTTACTAAAACCAGGGCCTGGTTTTCTTCCCAAACTTTGAATTGAAAAGGTCCTGTGCCAACTGGATGGCTTCTGAATTCACGACCGTAATAATCCAGCGCTTCTTTGGGTACGATTGAAGCATATTGCATGGTCAGGATTTGCAACATGGCATGAAAGGGTTCCTTCAGGTGAAGGGAGAACACCGTATCCTGTTCGGCAACAAAGGGATTTTGTGGCCGCACGCGGTCTTTAAAAATCCAGCTTCCAGGCTTTGGCCAATTGGAATCGAGCAATCGGTTGAAGCTAAAAACCACATCTTCTGCCTTTAATTTCCGCCCCAAACCCTGGGGGAAACAGGGGTTGTTGTGAAAAAAAACGTCATTCCGGAGCCAAAAACGATAGGTAAGTCCGCCGTCGCAGATTTCCCATCGATAGGCTATCCCAGGTTCAACCTGGAGTTGGTCGTTGAGTTGGACCAAGCCATTAAACAGGCAATCTACGGCCCAAATATTGTTTTGTGTACGTGCAAATGCCGGATCCAGGGAAGTGATTGGGTTGTGTTGGTTGTAGCGAAAAACCGTTCTGGTTTCAATGTGTGGCGCAGGGGCACAGTCAGCGAATACACAGAAAAAAGCAAGCCGGATCCACAAGCGTAAAGATTGCTTGTAAAACCGGCTTGCCTGGGTTAAATAGACAGGTTTCACGTACCCGGGTATCAACTTTTTTGTTCGCGGCGTTTTATTTCGTCGCGAATTTTTGCGGCAGATTCATATTCTTCAGCCTCCAGCACTTCTTGCAGGCGTTTTTGCAGAACATCGATGGAATAATGTTCAAGTGCATTGGTATCGAAGCTGGCATCTGTTTCATGGGGTCTGGGTTGGCTGTTTCCTTCAGATTCTTGTTCTTCCAGAATGACCCCGGCAGCTTCGAGAATGAAATCGTAGGTAAAAATAGGGCATTCAAAACGAACTGCCATGGCAATTGCATCGGAAGTACGAGAGTCTATTTCGAAGATTTCCCCATTTTTGACACAAATTAGTCGAGCATAAAAGATGCCATCCAGCAGGTTATTGATCACCACCTCTTTCAGTTTGATGTCGAAGGTGTCGAGCGCGCTTTTAAACAGGTCGTGCGTGAGGGGGCGATTGGGCGCCATGCGTTCCATGGCTACAGCAATGGCTTGAGCCTCAAAGCTTCCGATTACAATTGGCAGTCGGCGTTGACCACGGCGTTCGCCCAGTACCACGGCATAGTTGTGCGACTGTGTCATGCTGTGGGAGAGCGCCACGATGTCCAATTCAATTCGTTTCATTGTTTATTGGTTTTGAAATAAACCGATTAGTTGGCGGCTTTGTATTTTTTGATGGCTTCATTAAGTTTGGGCACCACTTCGAACAAATCGCCAACCACTCCATAATCGGCGGCTTTGAAAAAAGGCGCCTCGGGGTCTTTGTTGATAACCACAATTACTTTTGAGTTATTTACCCCTGCGAGGTGTTGAATAGCGCCGCTGATGCCGATGGCGATGTATAAATTGGGGCGTATAGCAATACCCGTTTGACCTACATGTTCATGGTGGGGGCGCCAATGGCTATCCGCTACGGGTCGGGAACAGGCCGTGGTTGCCCCGAGCGTTGCGGCAAGTTCTTCCACGATGCCCCAGTTGGCAGGGTCTTTCATTCCGCGGCCAGCGGAGACAACTATTTCGGCTTCTGGAAGCGGTACAGTTCCTTCCTGGGTTTTGAGTTCCTTGATTTTAATTTTTCCGGGTGTGACCGTCAGTTGAATGGTTTCTGGCTCCAACTTGCTTCCGGTCATTTCGGGCTTTACGGCATTTCCCATCAAGGAGATGATGTTTACAGCGCCGTTTAGTTTGTATTGTGCCAATGCCTTGCCAGAAAACACCGATTTTTCAACCAAAAGAGAGCCGGATTCAATTTGCGGCAATTGATTGGCGCCTGAAATCAGACCCGCTTTCAGTCGAACTGCCAGCCTACCCGCAAGGGCTTTTCCGGTGCTGGTATGAGAAAGGATCACCACTTTGGCTCCAAGTTGGGTAGCGGCATCGGCAATTGCTTTTGCATAAACCTGGCTGTCAAAGTGTTCAAATGCTGTATTGTTGTTGTTCAATACCCTGGATGCGCCATATTCACCCAATAAACCGGCATCGTGCAAGGGCCCGAGTGTGAGCGCGACGCAAGAAACACCCAAGGCGTCGGCCAGTTTTTTTCCATATGTAACTGCTTCAAAAGCAGATTTCTTAAATTGTCCGCGAGGGCTTTCTGCAAAAACGAGTACCATAACTGCTTGGAATTAAATGATTTGATGGAATGGGTTAAAGCACTTTGGCTTCCTCGTGCAACAAACGCACCAATTCGTCCATGTTTTCGGGGTCGATGAGTTTTACGCCTGCCTTAGCCGGTGGCAAAGTAAAGCGGTTGAGTTGCTCGAGCGCCTCAAAAGGGGCTGCAGGCAGTTCCTGGAGCGGTTTGGTTCGCGCCGTCATGATTCCGCGCATATTGGGAATGCGTTGTTCAGCCATACCTTTTGCCGCTGAAACCACACAGGGCAGTTCCACTTCCAGGCTTTCTATACCGCCTTCAATTTCGCGGTCGAGGGTGGCAATATTGCCCTGAACATCCAACTTGCTGGCGTATGAAACGTAGGGCATGTCGAGGAATTCGGCAAGCATTGCACCTACTTCAGAACCATTGTAGTCGATGGTTTCTTTCCCCAGAAAAATGATGTCAAAATTTTCCTTGCGGGCATACTCGGCTATTTGAAATGCCACAAATGCGGCGCTTTTCGGATCGGCATCAATACGAACCGCATCATCGGCGCCGATGGCCAGGGCTTTCCGAATGGTGGTTTCGTTGGCAGCCGGACCAATATGCAAAACCGTTACCTGCCCTCCCAGGCTTTCTTTTAACTCACAAGCACGCACGAGCGCGTACCATTCGTCGTAAGGATTCATGATAAACTGAACGCCCGCCGAATTAAATTCGGTACTATCCGCATTGAATGAAATTTTCGCTGTGGTGTCTGGCGTTTGACTGATGCAAACCAAAAGTTTCATATTAAAATTCGAGTGCTTTATCTTATTAGGGAATACCGCTTAATTTTGCGGGCGCGCAAAGGTACTATAAAGGCATTTATTTTTCAGAATAGATGGATCTTGCGTAACAAAACATTTCAAGTTTCGTTTAATTTTAAGGATAAAATCATGCTTAGTCGCCTGGAACGCCTGCTCGAATTGTACCAAATCAATCCTCAAGACAGCTTTGTACTTTTCGCCCTCGGCAAAGAATTTGAAGGCAAGGACGATCCCGATCAGGCCTTGCACTTTTACAATGCACTTCAATCCCTCGATCCGAACTATGTTGGTTTGTACTATCATTTGGGAAAATTGTATGAACGGCTAAACCAGCATGACAAAGCGCTTGAAGCATATAATCGGGGTTTGGAAGTAGCCCACAACGCCCATGATGCCCATGCTGCTTCCGAACTTCAGGGGGCTAAATTGAACTTGGAATATGAAATTTAAATTACCTATTTTGCTCATAATGAGCATTTTTTTAATGAGCGCCAAAGGTACGGGTTGCCACAAAAACACTTCCGGCCCTAAATCTGCCAACGCAGGAGCCTTGCGGGAGAAGCTGGATAAATACAACCTCAAAAATCTGAATAACTTATCGGCGCGCCTTCAATTATCCATTAATCAGGGCGGTCAACTGCTCAATGCCAATGCCAATTTGATTTGGATGCGCGACAGCATGGTTTGGATGAATGTGAAAAAATTCGGCTTGGAGGCGGCTCGGATCCTGATTACCAAAGATTCTGTTTTCCTTCTCAATCGGTTGGAAAAAACCTATCAGGTACACACACTTGAATATTTACAAACACAATATCAACTGCCTGCCGGTTTCGATTTGATTCAAAGCATTATTTTAGCCAAAGCATGGTTATTGCCTGAAATTCCACTCCAGGCAGATATCGACCAGGGCATGCAACGATTGAGTGGAAACGATAGCCGCTATATTGCCCGTTATTGGATGGAAATAGGCTCTCATTTGTTACAAAAAGAGTCTTTTGTTCAAAAAAAAGATTCTAAAATGGTAAGCATCGACTTCGGTTCCTACCAAAAGATTCAAGGCGCCGGCACTTTTCCGCATTTTCGCAAGATAGAGGCCTTCGACCCCGATTTTGGCGCTATGTTTGTGGAAGCAACCCTGAGTGATGTGGAAATCAATTCGCCCGTTTCCTATAAATTTGAAATTCCGGCACACTACAAACGCACCGAATAATCCATCCCAAACTGATTTGAAGTAACTCTTGCTTTACATGATCCATTCCAAACGGACAATCATTTTTTATATCCCCCTGCTTCGGAGCAGCCGCACTAGCGGTCGGTTTTTCTTGGGATTATGCCTGCTCCTGCTGGGGCAAACTGCTTGGGCCCAAAACCGGAAAGACCTCGAAGAAAAGCGGAAAAGAATTGTAAAAGAAATTCAACTAACCGACAAACTGCTTAAAAATAACACCAAAACCAAAGAAGTAACCCTGGACCGATACTATACGCTTCAAAGCCAGATTGAAAATCGGGAATCCTTGATACAAAATGTAGGGGAAGAAATAGAAGCAGCCGAATCATCCATTCAGCGCAATACCGATGTTATTCAATCGCTTTCATCGGATATCAGCAAAATGCAGGCTGAATATGGCAAAATGGTGCGCAATGCCTTCCGCAACAAAACCCTCAGCAACCCGCTGTTGTATATTCTCTCCGCAGAAAACCTCAATCAGGCATATCGACGCTGGTTGTTCTTGCGCAAATACGATCGTTTGCGCAAACAACAGGCTCAGGCCATTGTATTTACCCAAAATATGCTATCCCGCCGCCTTAAAGAATTGGAGCAGACCCGCATTGAAAAAGAAAATTTGTTGATTTACCTCCAGGGGCAAAAATCGACGCTTACCAGTGAACTCAACGACAAAGACAAATTGCTGCGCGGGCTGGAACAAAATGAATCCAAACTAAAACAAGACTTAATGGCCAAACAACAGGCCCACGAACGCCTCAACCAAGCCATTGAACAAGTAATCCAGGAGGAAGTACGGAAACGCGTAGAAGAAGCCCGAAATGCCAAGCCTGCCCCCCCCGCTCCCAGCCCAGGCGACCCTGTCGCCTCCAGTGGAAAGGCGTCGGCAATTGCTACTCCCAAAACCCGCACCCTTGCACCCGCTGTCATGGAGGATGTGTCGTCGAGTAGTTTCAGACTTAAAAGAGGGAAATTGCCCTGGCCAGTTGAAAGCGGCTTTATTTCAAGGGCATACGGCCCACAAAAGCACCCTACCCTCAAAAACATCGATATTACCAACAATGGAATTGACATAAGAACAGAAGAATCGGCCAACGTGTTGGCAGTGGCTGAAGGAATTGTGGCAGGGGTTCAGTTTATTCCCGGGCATGATTTTACCGTCATTTTGCAACACGGCGATTATTATACGGTTTATTCCAATTTGGCCCAAACCCGTTTGAACAAGGGAGACCATGTTTCAGTAAAACAAAGCATCGGAAAGGTGAGCATCAATCCTATTACCAGCGCCTCCGAACTGCACTTTGAGGTTTGGCATGAAAAAGAACGACAAAATCCGGCAGTATGGATTCGTAAGTAACATGTTTTTGAGGCGATCGCAACTGCTTTGCGTTCAATCTAGTTGGATTAATCGGAAATCTGCCTGGAAAGGATTGCCAACTTTTCATCCGACCTTAGGAATTATTGGAGGCAATTCGAACGAGATCATTCCATATATCTTGATAATCAAACACTTCAATATTTTTAATATACCCAATACTTTCTTGGATCTGGGCTTCGCTTGAAGCGCCAAGTACTAATCCCCGGATATTCGGATTCATGGCAGCAAATATCAGTCCCAGATGATTCATGGTGCACACAGGCGGACGCACATTGGCGGTGTTCCATTGCGGCAATTTATCCTGAATCAATTTTAAACCGATTGCGCTCCGTTCAGGGTCGCCTCCCCGCACTGTAAATGTGCTTTCTGCATGATAATCGGCATTCAGTTTTATGCCACCAGCATTTATACCATAGGCATAAAGATGGTGTTTTTGAGCAGCAAGGGGAGCATACCGATCCAAATCGGATTGTATCACATTGTGTTTCAATTGTATGTCACAAAGAATGGGCAGGTCTTCCAGCGCGCGCGCATACACAGACGGGTGTGTGATACCGGAGAGCCCGATGTTCAGTCCAAAATCCTGATAAAGGCTGAACAAGGCTTCCAGGCTGGCCCGGATTTCGGATTCCTGTTCGCGGTTATCCCAATGGATCATCACGGTGTGCAGATTTTCGCCAAAAAGATGCAGATACTCCTCCCCCATCATTCGGATAAAAGAGGGATTGAGGTTTATTTCGGGGCCGCGCATGTTATTCATGCTGCCTATTTTTACGGTAACTTCGAGTTTTTCCCTGGGGTTCGATTTGCAAAAATGGGCCAGCATGTTTTCTGCGGCTCTAAAATCGGCAGGAATGCGATTGATGGGATAATTGGTGGCCGTATCAATGGCGCGATACCCGCACTGAATCCAGGTTTCGAGGAGTGTGAAAGCCGTTGTTTCCGACAAATTCCATCCCCATTGGGCGGTACCCAGCATCAAACGAAACCCTTGGTTCATTGTTTTTTCCTTTTTTTCAGTTCAATCATGGCGCTCACATACTGTTTGGCCAGGCGCAAAATTTTAACCTTGCTGGAGGATGTGTCGTCGGTCCATTTTACAGGCAATTCGCACATATTCAAGCCCTTCCATTCCGCTACAGCGAGCAATTCGGTACTAAAAAACCAGCCATCACTTACCGCGCCTCCCTGTCGAAGCGCCGCAACGTGTTCCCGTTTGAGCCATTTGAACCCGCACATGCCATCTGAAAACCGGGTACCGAGGTATATCCGGAGCATTAAATTAAACACACGGGAAGTAATTTCCCGTTTGAGT
>JAGWYI010000120.1 GCA_018969455.1 Bacteroidota bacterium
AGCCACTGGCGCCATCCACTACCGGTAATGTCGGCATTCAGGATTGTTCGCCTACCACAACGCAAACCACTGAATCGGTGCAGGACAATGGCGAATGCGGTTCTCCTCGCCTGCTAATGAAACGCACCTTTATCGTTACCGACTCCTGGAACAATCAAAGCACTTGTGCACACATCATCACGGTGTTGCCCTTTAATTTGCCTGAAATTGTGATGCCAGCCGATGTCACGGTCGATTGTGAAACGGCCTACCTGAACCCGAATGCAACCGCACCGATTACAACCGGCCAGCCCAGCATCAACGGATCTCCGGTGGGCGCGAGTTTGTGCAGCGCCACCCTCGGTTATTCCGATGTGGTAACTTATGGCTGCGCAGGCAATTACGACATTTTCCGTACCTGGGTCGTGTCCAACAGTTGCTTACCAACGGGTCCGGGCAATCCGGTTGAATACTTGCAACGCATCCGGGTGAAAGACTTCGGCGGGCCGGTATTCACCTGTCCGGGCAATATTACTGTGTCAACCGACCCGTTCACCTGTTGCGCTACTGCACCGCTGCCCGATGTGGTAATTTCAGAAGGATGCTCCCAGATTATCAACCTGGAAGCCCGTGTGACGGGTGTCGATCCTTCCTCCGGAAACATCACGACCTTTACCATTCCGGGAAGTTTCAGCGACTTCCCGGGCAACAACTACTGGAAACCGGATACCCTGGCGGTATTCGCATTCACCAAGTGTTTGCCCGAAGGGAATACTTACACCGTGAAGTATTCGGCCTCCGACAACTGCGCCAATGTATCCAGCTGTGAGTTCTTGCTTACGGTACAGGATCTGGTTCCGCCCGTAGCAACGTGCAGCGCCTTTACCAAGGTAGCACTCGGAAGCGATGGTAAAGCAATCATCGATGCTGCGGTGTTCAATGATGGCAGTAAAGACTATTGTCATCCGATTGAATTTCGGGTACGACCCATGCAGGGAAGTGCTTGCCAGTCAAACAGCAAGTTTGAGCAAACCATCACACTGTGCTGCGGCGATGCCGGAGATACGGTAATGGTACAAATGCGTGTTTATGATGTAGATGTTCCCGACGGAAGTGTGAAACCGGATACGTTTGAAGGACATTTCAATGATTGCATGGTAACTGTATTCGTAGAGGATAAAATTAAACCAAGTTGCAGTGCACCTGCCAATGTGACGGTTTCCTGCGAAAACTTTGATCCTTCGCTCTCCGCTTACGGCTTGCCTGAGATTCTCGACAATTGCTGCCTCGATAGCGCCAAAGTATTTCAAGGTCAAATCGGACTTACACAAAGTTTGAACCTGAGCCAGTTCGATTCACTTTGTAACAAAGGAACCATTACCCGAACCTTCCGGGCCTTTGATTGCAGTGGTAACTCGAGCCAGTGCGCACAGAAAATCGTGGTCAACTACGAACAGGATTATTATGTCAAATTCCCGAACGACGTGGTTGTGACTTCCTGCGATGGCACCGGAAACTTCGGTAACCCGACGTTCTTCGGAAAAGACTGCGAGGCCTTGGGTATTTCCTATGAAGATCAGGTGTTTACGGTAGTGCCCGATGCTTGCTTTGAAATTCAGCGGACCTGGAAAATCATCAATTGGTGCACATTCAACGCCAATTTACCCCTTACCATCGTTCCGAACCCGAATCCAAACAGCAGCAGCACCAGCAGCCAAAACCTGCCGGGACCAATTGTATCACCTTCCGGAACGGCTGCCCCCTGGGCGCCAACCGTGGTTAAAGTGCTGCCAACCGATCCAACACCCACCGATTTCTCCAGCTTCTGGAAAGCCGATGTTAACGGATACCAGTACATGCAGATCATCAAAGTGAAGGATGGCCAGGCGCCGGCAATCAGCAACTGCCCCGATACAACGGTGGTTTTTGGAGACAAAACAGCGAACGACAAATACTTCTGGAACGAATCCGATTGGTGGGATAATACCCTCGGAATCCACGACTTGTGCGAGGGCCCGACAGATTTGAACATCACGGCCATCGACTCTTGCTCAGGCGCTGACATCCACATTCGGTACCTCTTGTTCCTCGATCTCAATGGCGACAAGGTACAAGAAACGGTTATCAGCAGCGATCAAACCGGTTTGGGTGGTCTGGGCTGGAACAAAGTGCCGTTTGGCAACGCCGGGAATCCCAATTATACCGGTGGAACCTTGCTGCCGTTCGATGAGCGCCCAGGTGCTGCGAATCAGAAATACGGATTTGCCATCGAAACAGTGGTTGTCGGCAATACCCGCGTAGGCCGTGTTCGCTGGAATACGCAACAAAATCAGAATACCTACCTGGTCCCCGAACTGCCATACGGTACACACCGCATTTTATGGATTGTGGAAGATGGTTGCGGAAACGAAAAAACCTGTGAATACACATTTGTAGTAAAAGACGGAAAAGCGCCAACCGTGGTGTGTTTGAACGGTTTAAGCACCAATCTGAGTGGCGCCGGAATCTCCCAAACACTTTGGGCCAGCGACTTCTTGCAATACACTGAAGACAATTGCACACCTACTCCGCAATTAACCATCGGGATTCGCAAAAAAGGCGCCGGAATCGGTTTCCCCCTCCTTTCCGATGGCTCTCCCCAAACCAGCGTGGTGTATAGTTGTGCCGAACTTGGCACCCAACTGGTAGAGTTGTGGTCGATTGACAAGGCAGGAAACGCTGATTATTGCGAAACCTATCTCCTCGTTCAGGACAACGAGGGTATTTGCCCTAGCGACTCCAACAGCGCCAAGGTGGCCGGCTTGTTGGCAACGGAAGCAATGGGCGGATTGGACGAAGGCAATGTTGAAATTACGGGCAACGGAAACGCCATTCCAAGCTTTACATTTAGTACCGTAACAGGTGGAAATGGTAAGTATCACTTCAACTCGATTCCTTTGGCGTCCAATGCAACCATTACACCCATCAAAGACGACAATCCCTTAAATGGGGTATCAACCTACGACCTGGTATTAATCAGCCGTCACATTTTGGGCATTGAAGCATTGAAAAGTCCTTATAAAATCATTGCAGCCGATGCCAACAAGAGTGAATCTGTTACCAATTTCGATATTGTGGAGTTGCGTCGTCTTATCCTCGGCATTACAACTCAACTGCCCAACAACACCAGTTGGCGATTTATCGACAGATCCTTTGTGTTCCCCGATACCTTACAGCCTTTCTTTACGCCTTTCCCTGAGTTCAAATCGATCCTCAGCCTCAGCGGAAACCGCCTGGAAGAGGACTTCGTAGCGATCAAAGTGGGCGACGTAAATGGCAATGCCCTGCCCAATTCCCTGGTTTCAAACGATGACCGTTCCGCTGGAACCCTCCTGTTTGATCTGGATGAACGCAGCGTATCTGTTGGCGAAACCTTTACAGTAAATGTAAAAGCGGCCGATATCGTTGCAGGCTTCCAGTTTACCCTCCAGTTCCCGGGCCTGGAAGTGCTCGATGTGCGTCCGGCAACAGGTATGAAATCCGAGAACTTCGGGGTGTTTGCCGATGCGATCACCTGCTCTTTCGACGGTCCGGTGGCTGGCGAGTTTGCCATAAGTTTCCGCGCGTTAAAAGCCGGCAAGTTGAGCGAGCTGCTCAGCCTGTCGAGCCGGATCACCAAAGCAGAAGGTTATAAAAACGGTGAAATGCTCGATCTTGCCCTCCGTTTCAATAAAGGCGGCATCCAGACGATCTCCGGCATCGGTTTCGAATTGTACCAAAACCAGCCGAATCCGTTTGTGAATAAAACGATGATCAGTTTCAACCTGCCGGAAGCAACTACAGCCACCCTCAGCATCTACGACGAAACCGGCCGAATGGTATACAACCAGAAAGCCGCATACGCCAAAGGCTACAACACCGCAGCCGTAGACCTCAGCGCCCTGAATACAGTGGGCCTCCTGTACTACAAAGTGGAAACCGAGAACGCCTCAGCGACCCGTAAAATGGTGCAGATGCGGTAATCAGAATCGTACACCTTTGAGTGTATCTATAAGGCGACAAGCCGCGTTGTTCCAGCAGGAAGGCGCGGCTTGTTTTTTTAAGAGAACGAAATTTCGGATTTCATGCATAAATAAATAAGATTATTTTAATTCAAAAATATTTGATAGTCAGTAGTTAAAATGAGTTTTGCCTGCTAAATTGGGATCGGAACAGGATAAAAACATAGCAAATATTTATCAGGTTTCCCAAAATGGCTTATCTTTGTTTATCTCCGAAAGTTAAACGCATTTGTACAATTTGGTATGTATAAAATACATTACCCTCGATTCAATGACTGCGTCAGGAGCGTTTTTATACCTTTAAATGTAAATTCATGTTTGCGGGAATATACGATCCAGGATATGCCAGCGTTTTATTTAAATGCTTCGATCCATCTGCAACGCATAGAGTTTATAATGTATTTTATTATTTAAACTTATGAAATCCATGTTGCTTGACTTGTTAAAATCTGGTAATATAAATGGAGTATTCGAAGCCTTTAAAACAATGCCGCACGGCCAAAAGAACGAAGCGCTCATCGAAGAGATGGATATGTTGGAAATCCGCTGGAATATCCTGAATTCAAATTTTCGAAAAGGGATTGTTTCAGATGACGATTATAAAGCAGAGGTCCTAAAAATTACCCTGTATATCAGACAATTACTGGTTCAATTGGAGCCATCAAAGCAAAAAGCGGTTTTAAATATACAATGGAGTGTATGGTTCTGGGTTTTCCTGATTTTGATTTGTGTAATATTGATCGTTTTTATCCCTTGCCCCACTTCGGTTCAATACGGGCTTTTTAAAGTGCTGATTGCACTCAGTGCTGCCGGAAGTTTATCTTTAATTCCGGGCAGTATGCTTACCATTCAATTGCCCAGGTATATTCAGGCTGGTGGAGCTGTGTTGCTTTTTTTAATCCTGTTTTACATCGATCCGGTTAAAAAAGTGGCAGCAACCAAATGTGAAAATATTGGAAATTTACTGGTGTATTTACGACCACTCAATTACGAAGATTATACAACACTGCACGAGTCTGGTCAGGTATTTATGGCCATCGGTGATTCGGAATACAAAGGAACAATTGGACCTCAAGGGGAGGTTCTTTTTACCCATGTAGCTATAGAACCCAGTTCCAGGGCAAGTTTTCGATTAATCCATCCTGAACCCTACGATTTTGAAAACCCAGACAGCATTTACGCAATCGGGGATCATCAAACCCTCTCCTTACCTGTTCATTTAATTGGGTCAGCACGTTTGTTTGGAACAATTTCAGATGAAGCGGATCATCCACTGGACAGTGTCATGGTACAAATTATGGGGGAACTTGCTTACACCAACAAATCAGGCTTCTTTTCACTCACAATTCCCAGGGAAAAGCAACAAAAGTTCCAAACCGTCGAATGTTATAAACCGGGATATGAAAAACGTCTTTTTTCCAATATTCCGGTATTTACCCCCAACGCATTTAATATAATTTTGAAAAAACAAAAAAATGGAAATTAAGAAATTTTGCATGATATCAGCTTTGCTGACCATTTCGTGGGCGCTCTATTGTCAGCAACGTCCCATGTTTGAAGGGCGTATCGTTGAATGGAATAGTAAAACAAATACGGGCAAACTGAATTATTTATCGGGCGTAGAAGTGAGCTGCCCGAATGCCAAGCCTACCAAATCGGATGATTTTGGAAAATTTACATTGGAAATTGCCAATGCTAAACTGGGAGATTTAACAACGCTTCAAATTTATAAAAAAGATTTTGAAGTGGTAAACATGGAAAAAATTTCAGATATTGGAGTTTATCGTACAGAACCAATAAAGATAATAATGTGCCGAAAAGGACTTATTGAGCAATCTAGAATAAGCTATTATAAAATAAATATAGAAGAAATTTCCAAAAAATACAAAGCCAGAGTGGCTTTACTTCAGCAAAATGATAAAAATACGACACAAGCTTTGTTGAATTTGTTAAATAAAGAAATGGCCTCTAATATTAAAACAAAGGAGGAGGCGCTGGAGGCACTTGCAAAACAATTCGATTATTTAAAATCAAAACTATCTGAGTTGTCCTCAAAATTCGCTTTAATAAATTTGGATGATGAATCCGAATTTTTGGTAAATGCTTTCAATTTGTATAAAAAGGGGGATCTGGAAGGTGCAATTCGAACGTTGGAAGAGGCAAATCTGCCCAAACAATTACAACAAATTAAAGAAAATAAACAGCATATCCGATCCATCATTACTTCCTGGCAGGATAGCTTGCATATTCAGGATAGTTTAAGCGCGCTTTATGTCAGAAACTTATCTCAACTTGCCGATTTCTATATTTTGAATTATCAATTTGAAAAGGCAGATTCCTGCTACAAAACAGCCCTGGTATTCGATGAGGGAAAACAAGGTATCTGGAGAGATTATGCAGGTTTCTTGTATTATGAGAATCGGTTTTCTGATTTTTTTAATAATACGGATAAATTGCTGGCACTCGCAGAAACCACAACGGATTCCTTCAATGTCATCTTTTTGAATTCACTCCAATACGTATTTTCTAACAAACCTGATTCAATCCAGGCTCAATTTATTAGTCTGAGCCGATTTGTTGAAAAACTGAAATCGCTCGATTCCTGCAATTACAATTATTACAAAGGCTTTATCAGTTGCATGAGTGCATTCGTAGAAAATGGTTCAGAGCCTGATGAAACCGGGAACAAGTTGTTAAAACTCCGATCCGATTTGGAACGATGGAAAGATTGCGAAAATGCCGACCCTTTCTTTCAGGAGGTGCTCGATCAGCTCTCGCTGCTTGGCCTTGCAATGACACAAGCGCCTCCATTTCAGGATCAATACTTTAAACTCCTGCAAGAAAAAAGTATTAGCAATGATTTTGCCAATACCTTAATTAAAGTGCTGGCATCGGGTAATTATGCAATAATTAAATTGCGTCAGGGAAATTACGAATCCCTCCTCGAAGGGCTCGAATCCTTGGATAATATTTACAATAAAGCAGATAGCCTCTCCAGAAGACATGTGTCCTTTTACTTAATTGAAATATATCGCAATATCGGAGGCGATTTGGTGCGAAACGAATTGAGCGCTCCCGCAGAAAAATACCTGAAAAAATGCCTCAGTATCCTGGAAAAATTAAATTACGACGACCCTTTCCATCTGCAACAACTGTTTTATTTGCCCAATGTTTGCATCGATCTCGCTTATGCCTGCATCCGGCAAAATAAATCCAGGGAAATTAAAGGGTTTCTTGATCAAGCCATGAACGCAAATGAATTGCTTTACAAATCCAGAATCCTGGACGAGGGAACCTATCTGAACAACAAAATATACATCTATTACTATTATGAATCTTATTGGTACGCTGACCCTGTTTTTCCTGCCGAGAAACTGATTGCCGTACTTGATTCCGGATCCGCCGTTTCAAGACTGTACCTGAAATTAAATCCATCCAACAACATGATGGTTTTTTTTAATGTAGGATTGAATTTTGCCTGGCAATATTTTTATATAATTAATCAATGTCAAGATCGAAAATTTTTAACCCATGCAAAACGGGAAGTGTTGGCAAACAAAGATTTGATGGTCTCTATTCCGGATACAACAGGATATTTCAATCCCAATATAATGAATATGAAAAAGTTGTATTTGCTTTTGGACGATTTTTCAAGCCAATCCAAAGATTTAGTGCCAGTTTTAAACCAAATTTGGACACTCGAAAATCAGGATTTTTCAAAATTGGATAATGCCAAAGCCTACGAACAAACAAAACAAATTTTAGATCTGATAGACAAAGGAAATGTTATCAAAAAAGCCGATAAATGCCTTTTATATCTGAAAGCCATTCACCTCAACAACCTGGGCTGGTATGCTTTGCTGGATGGAAAATACAATCAAACGATTGATTTTTGTAAACGCGCGATCGAATTGGATGGGGAAGAAAATCTCCCTTTCACCAATTTGGCTATTGCCTATGTATTAACCAACCAGTTTGAGCGCGCCGAGGAAATATATCTGAAATATAAAAATGATTATACCGATGTTACAAAAAGCAAAGCAATGAAAACCGCATTCCTGGAAGATATTCACCTTTTTGAACAAAAAGGCATCAAACACCCTGATTTTGCTAAAGTGAAAAAAATCCTCTCAAATTAAGCCGAACACCTCTAATCCTTATACATCTCTCCTGTTTTTACCCATACCTGCCGCAAAACAAGCCAGGCGCCCTGCTCTTTGCGCAACAAAGTAATCAACACACCCTTCGATTCCGTATCGGTGCCTTCTACATACCAGGTCATCTGCTGGGTGTAACGGGCCCGCACATACGCACAATCCCCCCGGATTTCCAGCACCTCATCAATTTTCAAGTCCAAATGCTGCCGCGCCACTAGGTGGAAACTGGCAAACCAGGCGCCAATGGCTTCCCGGCCTTGATCGGTATGGCCGTTGGGATCCAACAGCTCGGCGTCACCTGTAAAATACGCTGCCATTACACCAGGCGCAGCCAGTGCATTGAAATCATGCACCAGGGCGTTCAGCCGATCTTTGATCAAATCTGCCTCCAACCCTTCCTGAGCGCAAGTGGTATTCAAGTGCAGGCCCCAAAAAAGGAGACTCAAAAGAAAACTGGTCTTCATGCCGTGAAGATACCCCGCATTTTGCCAGCAGGCCGTCAAAATCTTTTGTAAAAATCATTTGCGCTGCACCAATAAGCTGGGTTAACTTTGCGTTAACAGGATTGTGCTTCTTTTTTAAGTTACTATTGTTCATTGCTTCGTTAAAATAGCATCTGTCTGATATTCAGACACTCAACCTAAAAACACTGGTCATGAAAAATCTGCTTTTCGTATTGCTGTTGGTTCCTGCCGTAATGTGGGCCAATCAGGGTAATCCAAGTCTCGAAACCATCTCCGCTGCCCTCAACACAGGCGATGTGGAAACTTTGTCTAAATACTTTGCCGACAACGTGGAAATCTCCATTCAGGATAAAGAACAAGTATACCGCAAGGCCGATGCTGCCGACGTACTTCGCAATTTCTTCACCGCCAATAAAGCGAAAAATTTTAGTCAGGTGCACAAAGGCGCCAGCCGGGAAAACAGCGACCAATATTGTATTGGGAACCTGAGCGCCGGAAACAACAATTACCGGGTATACCTTTACCTGAAAGTAAGCGGCGCCAACATGTTTATTCAGGAAATTCGCCTGGATAAAGAATAATCACGCCTGCCCAACAGGATTTTCCCTGTATCGTGGAAGCTTTTTTGAAAAAAAGTATACCTTCGCGCCTCATTTTAAACAAGAAATGTCCGAATCATGGGAAAAGGTGATCCAAGAACAAAACGGGGCAAAATTATCCGTGGTTCCCACGGCAATTCTCGCCCGAAATTGCAAAAATTGAGCACGGTTTTGAAAAAACTCGCAGGCAAATAATTGCCGCTCAAACCGCTCAAAAAAGAAAAGCCCCAAGCAATTGGGGCTTT
>JAGWYI010000121.1 GCA_018969455.1 Bacteroidota bacterium
AGCATCCAAATTGAAGAACTGGATAGCATTGTCATCAATGCAGCCCCGCTTTTGCCCACCTGCAATGGTCTTAAAAATGGAGTGTTGGCGGTCAATCTGGTGAATGGCGGCATTGGCGGCGGTATTCTCAGCAACTATAACTATACCTGGAGTGTACCCAACTCCCCCAACAACGCTGTATTAAACGGATTATCGGGCGATCAAACTTATACCGTTACGGTGAGCGACCAGCAAGGTTGCAGCGGGCATTTCCAGTTTTTTCTCTCGCAGCCGCCTCCTATTACCTTTGATATTCAGCATCAAGACGTTTCTTGTTACGGTTTGAACAATGGAAAGGCACGCGTTTTTAACCTAAAGAATACCAAAGGGAAAGCCACTTTCTCCTGGAGCACCAATGCCACAACAGATACCTTGAGCGGTCTGTCGGCAGGAAATTATACGCTTGTGGTGAAAGACAGCGTTGGCTGTACTCAGTTGGGTAGTGTATCCATCCTGGAACCAGATTCTTTAACCCTTCACTTTACGGTAAAGAAACTGTTTTGTACCAACGACAAGGACGCCAGCATCCTGGCTGTTCCAGGTGGAGGAACAAAACCGTATCAGTATGCCTGGAGTTCCGGACAGATGGACTCCCTGATTCGAAGTTTGGCAACCGGAAAATACATACTTTCCCTAACCGATTCGAAAGGTTGTCAATTGATTGATTCTGTGTTGATAAGCAGGCCAGATTCTATTGTAATTGGCGCAGAAATTGCCGAACCCAAATGCTACGGCGACAACAACGGACGCATTAAAATGTCGGTAAGCGGTGGTAAAAGTCCGTATAAATTCCGATTGAACAACAATGATTTCGTTGGGGCTAGTACCTTTATCGGATTGGCAGCCGGTATTTATAATTTGGAAATAAAGGATGCCAATGGATGTACCGCTTCCGTAACCGACACCATTCATCAGCCATTGCCCATTACCATTGACTTGCCTCCGGATACGACCCTTCAACTCGGGCAAAGCCTCCAAATAGATGCAAGCATCAACAATGGAGTGGGTATGCTTGAACTTGAATGGAGCAGTAGTTTGAGCGACAGCCTTATCTGCATAGATCCAGATTTTTGCACAGAAATTCTAATAAAACCCAGCTTTTCCAACCGATATTCCCTGCTTGTTCGCGACGAAAATGGTTGTTTTGCAAAAAATGCCATCCGGGTAAATGTCAACAAGCGCAGAGAAGTTTACGTTCCAACCGGATTTAGTCCGGATGCCAACAACATCAATGATTTGTTGATGGTGCACGGCAATGCCGAGCAGATAAAGGAAATAAAATCGTTTCGGGTATATGATCGATGGGGCGAACTGATGTACGAAGATTTGAATTTTAAAGTAAACGATTCCACCCGGGGCTGGGACGGGCGTTTTCGCGGGAAACTGTGCGACCCTGCCGTTTTTGTGTGGTATCTGGAGGTGGAATTTCTGGATGGATATGGCAGCAGTTTTTCAGGCAATGTTACCTTGATTCGATAATTACCCAATTCTTGCCGAAAGGCCGCGTTTTTTAGGGCATTTTACCCTGGTTTTCATGCATTCGCCTAGATGATATGCACGAATTGATCAGTATGAATTGCTAAACCCATGTTTTACCAAGCTATTCTTCATGCGTATCATTTTGCTCCTTGTGTTGCCAATTCTGTGGTCTGGCGTTGTATGGGCTCAAGTTAAACCAGAAAAACAAAAGGGTTTGTTGTGGGAAATTTCTGGAAAGGGATTAAAAAAGCCCGGTTACCTATATGGCACCATGCATGTATCGGAGAAGCTGGTTTTCAACCTGAGTGATTCTTTTTTCCTTGCCTTGCAGCAAGTGGATGTCGTTGCACTCGAAACCAACCACGATTCCTGGCAAGAATTTACCACGGCCTTATCCAAACTTGGCAGAACCCCCATGGAACCAGGCGGCTCCTATGGCGGTGGTCGATTTGATTATCAAAATCTGTATTTTGGCGCCTTTGATTTTCGAGCGCCCAAGCGGGAAACATTGGCAGCCCTGCTTTCAGCTAAACCTGTGATGACCAATGAGTTTTTATACCGTTCTAATTTATATCAACAAGATTATGAAGAAGATACATATTTAGATTTGTTTATTTTTCAAGCAGGCAAAAAACTGGGCAAAAAAGTTATCGGGCTGGAAAACCTGGAAGACAGTTATGAGTCGGTTATGCGCGCGCGCCTGCCCGATGCGAATGGCAATCCGAATAAAGCCATAAATTATGGTCCGGCTGGAGTTAGTTTGGAAACCGCCTACCGAGAGCAGGATCTGAATTTGATTGATTCCATAAATCGTTTGACGAGTCCGGGAAAAAATTTCCAGTATTGGATGCTTGATAAAAGAAACGGAGTAATGGCACATGGGATAGATTCCATCCTTCAACATGGGCAACAGATTTTTGCAGCAGTTGGTGCGGCACATTTACCGGGGGAAAGCGGGGTCATCCAACAGTTGCAGAAAATGGGTTATCAATTGAGGCCTGTTCAGTTTACCGATAAAAAAGGCACCTCCGATAAAGAAGAAATTGATCAAATTCGATATCCGGTTCAGTTTTCCCGCAATTACCTTCCAGATTCCAGTTGGTCGGTTGAAACCCCTGGCAAGTTGTATTATACCGCCAAACAAGATGGCATTGAGCAATATTTGAGCGCAGATATGAGCAACGGCGCTTTTTATGCAATATATCGTTTAAAAACCAATGGATGGTGCCGAGGCGACAGTCCCTCCTATATATCCGACCGAATTGACAGTCTGATCTATGAACACATTCCTGGGAAGATTTTCGTCAGAAAGCGATTCAATGACCCATTTCCCGGACATGAAATTATGTCCCGAACGCGCCGGGGCGATGTGTTGCGATTTAAAATTATGGTCAACAATTATGAGGTAGTGGTATTCAGTTGTGGCGGAAATGGGAATTACGCGCAAGGCCCGGAAATGGACCGCTTTCTGGGGAGCATTCGGCACATCCAACAAGGAGGTACTTCAAATGAAATGCAGCCACGAGCAGGTGGATTTAGGTTGACATTTCCGGCGCCACCTACTTATTTCCATATGGAAAAAGAAGGTCCGAATTCATTGCTTTCTGTATGTGAGCTTCCGCGCGACAGCAGCGTATTTTTTATATACAAAACAGATTATCATGATTTTAAATACATAGAAGAAGATACATTTGAATTAAACATTTTAGGTGAAACCATTTCAGCCCAATTTTCCAAAAGTGGGTTAAAATCAAATTTGGTGCGTTTAAGCCCCTACCCTACGCAAGATTTCAGTTTTTTATCGGATCGCAATAACGCCCATTATTTCATGCGTTTGGTGATCGATGGTCCTTTCTATTACCTGCTGGGCTGTTGGGGGAAATCGGGAAAGTCTCCTGAAGCATTCTTTAATTCATTTGAGATAATGCCTTTTCGCTATGGAGATTTTGAAGAAATTAAAGACACCGTGCTGCATTATACGGTACAGGCATTTGCCAAAAAGCCCCAGGCATATGCGCAGTTTATCGACAAGTTGAAAAGGATAAACGCAGAAATTGAGCGGAAATACCGGGAGATGGGTGAGGGTTCGGAAGAATATTTTGAAGTGCCGGGCGATCAATACGGGTTGTTGAACTCGCCGGAAACGCATGAAATTATATCTGTCAGGGTGCATCCCGTCCGAGCGGGAAGCAATTTTCCGAGTTTGGATTCCTTAAAATCTGATCTTCGAAATGATGTTTTGAATTTGCGCAGCATGCATCTTCAAGAAGAACATTGGGAAGAAAAAAACGGGATTCTTTCCGGCGGTTTTTGGATAACCGACACCAACAGCGTACGAGGAATCAAGGTCAAATATTGGGTAGTAAATCGGAAAATATACCAGTTGAGCGCCAACATTCCCCTGAACAAAGCGGAAAGTGGTTTTGTAAAAACGGTATTTAGCAGTTTTCATCCGAGCGACAGTCTCGACGGCAGTACGCTTTTGGGGCATAATCGGGATTTTCTCGAAAACATTTATTCCTCAGACAGCCTTACACGTAAAGCGGCCTTGGAAACCCTGAACTTGGACTGGAAGATCCATTTTTCGGAAGATGAGCTGCCTTACGTGGCAAAAGCCTTGGAAAACCCGCAATTTAACAACCTTCGCTTTAGAGATCGCAGAACATTGTTTTTCTATCTCAACCAGTTTCACAGCCCTCGTGCGTTGGCACTTGTTCAGCATTTATATGAAAAGCATCAGGATTCTTTGCGGTGCCAGGCAGTACTGCTTCAGGTAATGGCTGGTATGGAAACCCGAAATGCCTTGCGTGTCATGATCGAATTGATTCGGAAGCAACCCATTTATCTGGATGAGGAAATGGAGGATATATTTGGGGTATTGAATGATACCCTTTCCTTGGGTGCAGAGTTTGTGCCTCAATTGCTTGAAATTGCCGAACTGGATGCTTTTCGGGAAAGAATATATACTTTGTTGGAGCGGATGGTACAACAAAAACAGATTAAAGCACGCGATTACCGCCCATTGAAGCCTCGGTTGATCCGGGAGACTTCCTGGGCAATTTCCCAATATCAATTATTGGAGGAGCAAAACCGCGACAAAAGTGTTCCATTTTATGGAAACAACCAGGCAGAGGAGAACATCAGAGACATTACAAGAAATTTGAATTTACTGGCGCCCTTTATTCGGCACGACCCCGATGTAAGGGCACTTTGTGCCCGACTTTTGCGCATTTCCAATCCTAAAACCAGTATTTTTGTATACGGGCTGTATCTTCAACAAGGACTTCCGGTTAGCTTGGCTGATTTGGCGCCCTACCGCAATAAGTTATACACCCATTTTATATTATATCAGCAATTGGCCAAGGCGGGGCAATTATCGGCTTATGCTCCTTGGTTTCAGGACACCACGTTTCTGATTGCTTCTTTTTTGGTAGAGTCGCAGCGGGTTTCGGGTATGTTTAGCCAGTCGGGTGTAGATTCCGTTCGATTAATTGGAAAATATCCCTATTGGGCGAACAAAAGAATGTACGATTTATATTTTTTCGACATACGAGAGCGCGGCGCCAAAAATTGGATCATGGCACAAGTGAGCATTAGAAAAGCGTCGAAAATACAGGAGATGCCCCTCCAGGATAATGATGGGATGCCATACGGCAGGTTTGAAGGCGCCTACCGGGAATTTCCGATGGTACTCCTCCTGAGTACAATTTCAGAGAAGGACAAAACCATGTACATTCGGAAGAAATTGGGTGAAATGCGATTTACGCAGCGCTTGCGCTATTATGCGCCTCAAGAAGAAAATAATTACTATCCGGGATATTGATACCTGTAAAAATAGGATAATCTCGAAAAAATGAGTTGCTTTGCCGTGCCGAATGGCAAATTGCCGGTTTAATCCATGTAAAAGTTAAAAATAGAAATCATACAATCTTGCAAAAGTTGGAATGAATTCCTTCGAAAGCAGTCTTTTTTCTAATCAAACGATTACTTTGATGAAACTTCTTTACAAACCGGTTCTTTTTTTGAGCGCAATGCTCATCATTGCCATTCAGTTACGGGCACAAGACCCCCATTTTTCCCAATATTATGCATCCCCCTGGAACCTCAACCCCGCCCTTACGGGCGTTTTTAACGGTCGTTGGCGAGCATCTTTGAACTATCGGGATCAATGGAACAGCATTTTAAACCCGGTCCCCTTTCGAACCTATGCGATGGCTTATGAATATCGGGCCAATGTGATCAACGACGATTATGCTGCCTTTGGGGTAGGCGCCATGCACGACGAGGCCGGTACAGCCAAGTATGCGCAGAACAAAGTACATCTCGGCGGCGCTTTTTTAAAAAAATTATCTGGCGGCCCGCGACAGGCATCCCATTATTTGAGTGCGGGCGCCCAACTAGGGCTGGGTCAAAATTCCATAGACTGGAGTGCTCTTTGGTTCAGCAGGCAATTTGATGCCGGCACCCAGATGCCCGATTATACCGCAGCCAATGGAGAAAATAACGCAAATGCATCGTCGAAGCCCTATTTTGATTTTAACGCCGGCTTGTTGTGGTATACCGTTTTCGATAATGGCGGCTATTTTTATGCCGGTGGCGCCATGCACCACCTCAATTCGCCCGTCATTTCACTTATTCAAAACAACAGCGAAACCCTATACAGTCGATGGACAGGCCATGCCGGCGGGCAATTTCCCTTAAACGATTACTTGTCGCTCATGCCTGGCGCCTTGGTCATGCGGCAAGGACCCTCCCTGCAAGTCACTCCCGGTTTAAACATTCGGTACAGCAACAATGATTACAACGAACTGGCTGTCAGAGCCGGAATGTTTGCCCGTATTGCCAACAAACTGAACAAAAGCATGTACTGCGACGCACTAACTGTGGTGGGCATGCTCGAATTAAACCGTTGGACATTGGGTTTGAGTTATGACATAACCTTGTCGAATTTGGCAATAGCCAACAATCACCGCGGGGCGTTTGAGTTGTCGCTCATGTATTATCAGCCAGCTGAAAAGCGCGCAAGGGTCGTGTGCCCACGTTTTTAATTTTCTTAATTTCATGCGTTTCCCCCTTTATTTATTTTTGTTCTCGGCTTTTTGGAGCGCTCAAAGCCTTTGCGCACAAAGCGAATGGCCCAATTTGCGTATTACACCTGAACACCCACAGCCGGGCGAAACCGTTCAGATTGAATATGATTGGCTAAAAGGCCCGCTCAAAAATGCTGAAGCCATTGATGTTTTGGTATTGGTATATGCCGATAAAAATGCCGAAGCCATTGAAATCAATTTAAAGCATCAGGGAAACAAATTAACAGGAGTGTGTAGCCCGGGAAAAAATGCGCAAAGCATGCTGATTGGCTTCCAATCGGGAGAGCAGTGGGACAACAACAACGGAAGGGGTTATTTTATCGATTTTTATGATCACCACAATAAGAAGATGCCAGAAAGCATCGCCGCCAAAGCCAATTTGTATACCGGTTTTGGCACTTACATGGAGCTAAACATCCAAGCTACCCAGGCCAATCTGTGGATGGATGAAGCATTTGAAGCCCAACCAGCCCTCCGAAATCCCAATTTAAGTGCCTATATTCGGAACTGGATGAATGCCAAACGAGGGGATGCCGGAAAAGAAAAGGCGCTGCAATTGCTCAATGAATTGGAAAACGCCCCTCAAATTACCGAGAAAGACTGGATGAGTGCCGTAAGATCGTATGAGTTCCTCCAGGCTATGGATCAGGCTAAAGCATTGAAGGAAAAAATCAGGAATACCTACCCAAATGGCGTTTTTGTGCAACAGGAACGCCGACAAGCCATTAACGCCGAACCCGATACCACCCGGCGGGAAAAACTGCTGGAAACATTTGTAAAGGATTTTCCGCCTAAAACCGAGCAGGAAACCAATGAAATAAACCGATTGTATGCCGGCTTGGCCATGCGTTATGCCGAGGCCAAAAACTGGGATCGATTCAATCAAATCGCCGACAAAATGAAGGGCGCCAACCGAGCCGACCTGTTCAATAATCTTGCATGGCAACTGGCAGAAAGTGGAGAGGATCTTGGATGGGCCATTATTCTGGGTGAAAAAGCCTCTAACTGGGCTAAAATGGAAATTGTAGCGCCCAGCACGGCCAAACCGGCGCCTATAACACACAAAAACTGGGAGCTGGAACGCCGCCAAATTTATGCTTCCTATACCGATACTTATGCTTTCACCCTGGATAAAGTAAATGAATCGGCAAAGGCAGCCGAATTACAAGCAGTAGTCGTAGAAATTATGACGCGTGAAAACGACGAAATGAACGAACGTTACACCACTTATCTGGAACATGCCAACGCCGTGCAACTGCGCCATGAACTGGAAGGCTTTATCCTCGATGGCCATGCTACCAACCCGATGCTGGAACAATTTAAACGATTGTACCTGCAGGAAGATCGCAGCGAAAACGGATTTAAAGCCTATTACAATCGGATGACCGCTGTTGCAGATGCCCGATTGAAACAAAAGTTGACCCAAAAAATGACCGAATCGCCCGCCCCGGGATTCGAATTGCGCAATTTGAAAGGAGAACTCGTTTCTCTGCAACAATTTAAAGGAAAGGTGGTGGTGCTCGATTTCTGGGCAACCTGGTGCGGCCCATGTAAAGCATCTTTCCCAGCCATGCAAAAAGTACAGGATCTGTTTGCCAAAGATCCAAATGTCGTATTTTTATTTATAGACACCTGGGAACGAAACGCTCCTGAATTAAAAGCCAGTGCCGCCAACGATTTTATTGTTTCCAAAAATTATACGTTTGAAGTGTTGGTCGACCTAAACGATGGTGTGGTGGCCAATTACGGTGTTACAGGAATTCCTACCAAATTCGTTTTGGATGGAAATGGAAAAATCAGATTTAAAAGTGTAGGCTGGAGCGGAAGCGCCGATGAACTGATTAAATCCTTGAGCTTAATGATTGAATTGGCCAAAAAAGCCCAATAAATGGAACTTACCACAATTTCACACTTCCATTCAAATAGGCTTCGGCCATGCGTTTTAACTGCCCCCAGGTGAACCCGCAGGTGTTGCACTCGTAATACGACATGATGTTGCCAAGGTCGGGGAGATAGTATTCATTGTTGGCGTCTTTGCCCTGAAAAATGAACTTGCAATTCTCCACATAGGCAGGCAGGATGTCATATAACTTGTAGGGATCAGCTGGCGTATCACAGATCTGATCACCAGCAGTCGCGCAATTGGAGCCGTTTACCAATTCATTTTGTCCTTCAAAGGTGTGCAACAAAGAAAACAAATGCCCCAACTCGTGTGCAAAGGTGCGCGGGCTGACGCACGATTTTTTAATAAAGACACCCGATTTGACCGGATCGGCATTGGACCCACTTGCCAGGCCGCAAAAATCGGGTATAATGCTTACAAAATACATATTTAAGCGATAATCGGAATGATATGCTCTAACAATTTCATTAATCTTGCCGTAATCCTTAATCCCAACCCGATCATATTGATAGTTTCCATGATATTCAAATCCACAAATTTCAAAGGACAGGCAAATTGGCTTGAAAAAAACATTGGCGCCCTCCAGGGCCATGCGAATATCTGTTTCGGAAACGCCATATTTCCCGGTTGAATCTTTAAAAATATGGGCTATAATCGATATTTTTTTATCCAGACACGGAAGCGATGCCTGCTGGGTTTGGTAACTTTGAGAAAGGAGTCCCTGTGATAAAAATCCAAAGTAAAAGAAAACAAGTAGCAATAAACGTGTCATTGAGTTATGATTTTGATGTCGGATTTTGTATTTTTTCATTTCTTGTGGCGAAGAAAGCCATGCTTGCGTTCAAGTACCCGGTTTTGGTGCAATCGATCGGAGTAATTCACCTTGAGGCATCCACAAGTGGTCGTTAAAAGGGGTCGATTTACAT
>JAGWYI010000122.1 GCA_018969455.1 Bacteroidota bacterium
CGCTTAAGGGCCTGGACCCTGGTATGGCTTCTCATTGCCCTGTATGAGAATGATTGCGGCCTTTCAGGCAGCGTTTTATGTAAATAGACAAGTATTCAGCACAAAGGTTGTTAAAGGCATGTATAAGATTCAATCATCAAATATAATTTTGCCATTCCACCAATCCTTTTCGATGATTGAACCATTTTTCTTGTAAAATAAAATGGCTGGTTCGTTCCAATCCAATACCTGCCATTTGACCAATCGGCACGAGGCCTTGCGACCAGCTTCAAGAAAAGCGTCAAACAACATTTGCCCCACCCCCAATCGTCGGTAGGCTTCGGTTACCACAAAATCCTCCAGATAAAGCATTTTCCCCTTCCAGGTTGAATAAGCCAGGTGATAAAGAATCATACCCACCACCAAACCTTCGCATTCCGCAACCTGACATTGAAACAATCCGTTCCTGAAATCCATTAGAAACGTTGCGGGCGTGGTAATTACAGCGTCGGGCGCTTTTTCAAATACAGCCAACTCATACACCAATGCGTGTACAGCCGGCATATCGGCTTCTGTTGCTTCCCTGATACGAATTTCTGGCATTATGCTCCAATTTTCCAGGTTTTAACAATCCAATGCATGGCAAATTTGATTTTCACGCTCAGTTTCGAGGGTAACATGGTGGATGTTTTCATGCAAATAAGCATGCTTCAAATTTTGCTTTAAAAGGCATTCCTCATCCATACCCAGGCGCTCCTGCAAAACCAAATGGGCTGTCATGGCATTTTCTGTTGTGCTAATTGCCCACACATGAATGTGGTGTATGCCAATAACGCCCTGAAAACTTTCCGCAATTGCCTTTATTCTTGGTAACTGAATGTCGGTCGGAACTCCGTCTAATGACAAACGAAGACTGTTGAGCAAAAGCCGCCAGGTTGACCATAATATGATGATGGATATGACAATGCTCAAAGCCGAATCCATCCAATACCAATGTGTGTAGTACAAAACCAGGCCGCCTACAACCAGACCAAACGAAACCAAAGCATCGCTCAACAAATGAAGATAAGCGCTTTTTAAATTTAAATCCTGATCCCTGTCTCGAAAAAATAAAAACGCCGAGCCCGCATTAATTAGAATGCCAACCCCGGCTACCAATGCCACCGTTTCGCCGGGAACATTATGAGGGTTCCACAAACGTTGAAATGCTTCTATGAGAATGGCTCCAATAGAAACCAACAGTACAACCGAATTGAACAAGGCTACAAGCACCGAGGTTTTGCGGTATCCATAGGTGTACTGCGCGTTGTTTTTTACCTTTAGCAAACGAAATGCAAGCAACGACAACGCCAAGGAAGCAACATCGGCAAGGTTATGCCCCGCATCTGACAACAAGGACAAGGAATTTGTCCAAAATCCCAAAACGGCTTCCACCACCACAAAACTTGAATTGAGTGCAATCCCGACCAAAAATGCCGTGTTAACCTTTGTCGGTGCCGGATGGTGATGATGATGATGATGTTCGTGCGCCATGTTTTCTGGCTGTAAATATACCTGCTTCTCAGAAACAATTACTCAATCGCCTGCACCCAATACCGGTATGTTCGGCACAATCCAACTGGTCAATTTCTCTGCGATCCACAATATGGGAAACCAAATTAAGATCAACACCCACACCGGAAAATCGTGATACACCAGCCACATAAACACATCGATCAACATAACAATTGCTATGATCCAGGTGATTATCAACAACATGGCCGCTGCATTCTGATGCGCTGAAACAATCCAGCGACCAACAATAATCCGACCATAACTGCTTATCAAACTTTCAGAAGCGGCTGTACGCGCTACATACCGGCACAATCCGCCCAAACAAATCAACAATACAATCACGCTGTTAAATACCCACATAAAAAATCCCCAAATGGGCCGAACGGTATGCCACATCCGACCTTGCCAGGTGCTAATCCGGTCTTTCACATCTTCTATATTTTCAGCCAGCGCTACAGAATCGGAAGCAAAAAATGGTTGGGCCGCGGTCATGGCTTGCGGACGACGCCCATGCGGGCGTACCACATCCACGGGCGCATGGGGCTGTTGGGGTGCATTAACGCCAGATTCGGGTTCTGAAACCGGCGCCGGGTTGGACTTGGGTGGAGCAGGCCGGTTGGTTTTTTTTGCCGGTTTTTCGTTTATTTCAAAAGGCTTATCTGGCGCCTCCGGTAGTATCGTCGTCGCCCTGTCTTTGTATACAACCTGAATACCGATCAAATTTCCGGCATTGGCCTCATTGGAATAATATTCATTGCTGATGAGTAATTGGGCATACGATTGTGTGCCATCGCCGTTTCTTTTCAACACCGCTTTTTGAAATATAAACTTCACGATCCCTTTAGGGCGGTCATGTTCATAACGATACTTGCCCAGATAGCGCTCCACCTGCTGAGATTTGGTGAGCGCAAACGACGACAAAGGCCCGCACACAAACAAGAGTGCGAGCAGAAGTGGAGGGAACTTCATCATGCTGTTTATTGTATAATATCCAGTTTTTGAATATTAGAACAAAAGTATATAAAAAACCCGTAAGTACAAGACACAACGCAACGAATTAACCTTATATGTCGGTTTGACGGCTTTCAAGATTTCAAATACTGGGATACAAGCCTTGCCTTTTTGGCTTCCAGTGCCAGAAATACTTCATAGATGGTAATTTTTCCGTCCTTCTGCCCAAGTTTATGAAAAATTTGCAACTTTCCACGCGCATCCGGGGCTGCATACCAGCCATCAAGTCCATCGTTTTTATAATAGGAAGGATTTTGATAACCCTGATAAACAATTTTATCTGCGGATGCGCCAATGAGGGCGGGCGCAAATAAAGCCAAATACAAATCAATGGTGTTGTTGAGCGGCTGACGACCCGCTCGGTCGTATTTATCTACCAAATATTGCTCGGTCAGATCCATCATAAAGGTGATGTCTTTGGAGGCGCAGGCATTCAAAACCTGATCGAAGCGAACGGGTTGGCCTTGTATTTTCAAGCCCCCCAGGCCTACCCGAGTAAACTGAATCCATCCGGCTGCAACCTGATCGCTGCGTACGGTAAACGGGTTCAATCCACATTCCAAATAAGCCGCCTCATAGATGCAAAGCGGGCTCGACTGAATTCGGGCGGCAATTTCGCGGGTGCGTTGCTGGATAATCTGTTTGTGGTAAGGGTCGACCTGTTTGCCCAAGGCATCTTCATAAATGGCAATTAAATGTTCCTCCGAAATTCCTTGAAGGGTTTCTACATACACCGGATCAAAGTATCGCTGCTCAATATCCTGCATAAAATCGATCAAACGATTGCTAAAAATCCAGATAATGGTGGATAAAACCAGTAAAAGCAGTACATTTTTACGACTCCAGCCAAAAACAAAGCGTTTGCTTTGCATGAGTGCACGCCAACACACGCGCAGGATAAAGGCAACGATACGAAAGGCTTGAGCGGCCGAGAAAACAAGCACCATACACACGATCCAACGCAACCAAATATCTTGTTGCAACAAATGCTGCAAAAAGTCGGATAGAATTTTGCCCTCGCCCCGGGTACACCCCGAAAGGAGGGCAAAACACCACAGCAACCCGAAACGCCTCATGCGCATCAGCAACCAATCAGTTTTTTTAAAAATTCAGGATCTGCATCGCCTCCAGCAAAATCATCAAATGCGCGCGCTGTCACTTCAATGATGTGTCGCTGAATAAACGGCGCTCCTTCTGCCGCGCCCTGATCAGATGATTTGATGCAACACTCCCACTCAAGTACCGCCCATCCGGAAAAATTGTACTGCGAAAGTTTGGTAAAAATCGACTTGAAATCAACCTGACCATCGCCAGGAGATCGAAAACGACCAGGCCGCTCACTCCAATCCTGATAACCACCATATACCCCGCTTCTACCCGAGGGGCGGAATTCGGCATCTTTCACATGAAACATCTTGATGCGCTCATGATATATATCAATAAATTGCAAATAATCCAATTGCTGAAGCACAAAATGAGATGGGTCGTATAAGATGTTGCAACGCGCATGTTGCCCGGTAGCATCCCAAAATCGTTCGAAACTTACACCGTCATGCAGGTCTTCTCCCGGGTGAATTTCGTAACAAATGTCTACACCATTTTCTTCAAAAACATCCAAAATAGGTTTCCAGCGTCGGGCAAGTTCTCTAAATCCTGCCTCAACCAAACCTTTGGGGCGCTGAGGCCAGGGATACAGGGTATGCCACAACAAGGCGCCTGAAAAAGAAGCATGGGCCTGCAATCCAAGATTCCTGCTGGCCTTGGCCGCATTTTTTACGGTTTTTATGGCCCATTCGGTGCGGGCCGCCGGGTTTCCATGTACCTCCCTGGGTGCAAACGCATCGAACATCAAGTCATAGGCCGGATGTACGGCAACCAATTGACCTTGCAAGTGCGTACTGAGTTCCGAAATCTCCAGCCCACAGGCAGCAACACGGCCTTTTAGTTCGTCACAATAGGTTTTGCTTTCCGCCGCTTTTTCGAGATCGATCAATCGCGGCTCCCAGGTAGGAATTTGTACGGCTTTGTATCCAAGTTGTTTTGCCCAACGACAAATGGACTCCAACTCGTTGAAAGGCGCAGCATCCGACATAAACTGCGCTAAAAAAATGGCAGGACCTTTAATGGTTTTCATATAAACAGGAATAGGTAAAACAGCAGCGTGCAAAATACCGTGAAAGCCAAAAATATGCATGATTTTGTTCAAAATTAACAAATTTGCCTTTACCATGCAGCATTCAAGGTTTGCACTGTATCTTTAATGGCAATATCTTCGGGCATTACCTTTGGTACGGCATTATTCCATCTTAATGATCACTCTTGTAATCCCCTGTTTTGAACGAAACTGAACTCATTCGCGGTTGCTTGCGTGGGTCTGCGCAAAGCCAACGCCAATTGTACGATCTGTACGCTGGCAGGATGTATGCCGTTTGCCTGCGCTATGCGCGCACACATTCGGATGCAGCGGATATTCTTCAGGAAGGTTTTGTAAAAGTGTTTACCAAACTCGAACAGTACCAGCATCAGGGTTCTTTTGAAGGATGGATCCGGCGTATTATGGTTAATACGGCCCTCCGTACCTACCAGCGGCAACGTTACGATATGGAGTTTTCAGGATTTGAAAAATTGCCGGAAGCGCCCATTGAAGCGGATGCCATTGCCAGCTTGAGCGAGTCGGAATTGCTTGAACTGATTGCCAAACTTCCTGAAGGATATAAAGTGGTGTTTAACATGGTTGCAATTGAGGGCTTCTCGCATGCCGAAGTTGCAGATATGCTCGGAATTCAGGAAAGCACCTCCCGCTCCCAACTCACTAAAGCGCGAAGGTGGCTGTGTGAACAGTTGGAGCAGATTCAAAAAATACCCGAAAAATGAAATTTGCCCATATTTTACATTTAATTAACCATGGCCCAGGCCGCAAAAAACCTATAATCCGAATCTTGTAAAAAACATGGATCAACAGAACAACATAGATGCGCATTTGCGCCAACGCATTTACAACACTGAAGTGCCGCCACCGCCCAGCGTATGGCCCAGTATTGAGGCTGAACTGCGCAAAAGAAAACGCCGGTTCGTTTTCTGGATCTGGTTCGGTGCGGGCATTGCCAGCTTGGGCGCTTCTTTCCTGGCTATTCACCTTTATATTGTCTCGCCAACGCGCTTCCATGCGGTGAACATGCCCCAAGAAAGCTCAACACTGCAGTCTGCCAATACCCGCCTTGAAGAATCAAATCGCGGCGCACTAGAAACAAATATGCCTGAAATTGCCCCAATTCCAAACGCCAAAAATCCACATCTACGTAAAAACCCGATACAACAACCATCAAAATTGGCCGACCGGAATACCCTCGCCGGTCCGGTCGGCTCCGGACGTCTACAATCCATCGCTTCAGTTACAGCCTCAAAAACTGCCGAACAAAGGCCTGGAATGGCGCAGCCCGTTGCTCCAATCGCATTTCCGGGCACGCCAAACCAATTTAAAGCACTCTTCGAACTCCCATTCAACACGCTGTCAGGCGTTTTCTCAGAAAACAAACCAATCCAAACACCCAAAACAGTGCCGTTTAATGCCAGGCAAAAGAAAAAAGAGCCAAAAGCCTGCTACAACTTCGACAAACATCCCAATGCCTGGTTCTTTGATGCCTATGGAGGACCTTCTTTGGCCCATAAAACCTTGGGAACCACCAACCCCGAGTTTTACAATTACCTGAATCGCAGAAAAAGTACCGAAAAACGAGATTGGGCCTACAACGCAGGTGTGCGGGGAACCCTGGTGTTTGATCAACACTTTCTGATTCGAGCAGGCCTGCATTACGAGCAAATGACCGAAGTGTATACCTTTTTCGATCCCAATGCGATAACCATTGATTATAGAGACCATTATTACACGGTAAATGGGCAAACTTTCCTGGTTCGCGATACACTTGGATTTCATTATGGCATCGAATACACCAAAATTTACAATCGTTTTGGCATGCTCGAAATTCCGGTTGAGGCGGGCGTAGAATTCCGTAAGGGCAGAACCGGATTTAGCTTTAATGCCGGTTTGTCTTTTAATGTTTTATTCTGGAAGCGTGGCGCCGTTATTTCACCCGCAGGAAACACCAAATACTTTACCCCCGGAAAAGCCGGAAGTAATGAAATTTTCCAAAAACGAACCGGCCTAAGCGCCATTTGCAGCATCCAGTGGTTTTATCACTTAAAACCCCGCTTACGCCTGTTCGCCGAACCCTATTACCGTCAAATCATACAACCTGTTAATGTGGGCAGCCACCCCATCAATACCCAATATGGGCTGGGGGGTATAAATTTTGGCATCACGAAAATTTTATAAACACAATTTTATAAAACAAAAAGGCAGGCAGCGATTCTGAAATTGGGCGTGTCTTGAATAAAAATGGAAAACGATCCCGCCCTGATAAACCTTAAAACGTTGGTTATGTTGGACTTAAAAACCAGACATATTATTTGTTACGCATTACTAAACACCTTTTTACTGGCAGGTGTTTGGGGCTGCCGCAAGGATGTGGTGAATCAATTTACACCTTACCCTGCAAATCAGGCCGATTTTGGCCTGTTATTGGCTGATGTTCCAGGCGCAACTACGCAAAGTATTTTTCAACTGGGCGGTATCGCACACGATACCATGCTGCTCACACCATCGGGTGTTCGGATCTTCCTAACCGATGTTGATCAATTGCTTGCAGACGAACAAGGCCAAACAGTAGCCATGAGCACCTGCCCTAATCTTTTATTTGAACTCACAGAAGTTTCAAAAAAAGGTGAATTTATTGCCCGAAACCTCCCCTCGGTAAGTGAAGATGGCAAATTACTCGAAGTATCAAGTGCTTTTGAATTGCGCTTTTTATGTGGTAACGCTGTTTTGCAATTAAAAAATAATAGAAGCATCCGAATTCAAGCACCCGCAAGCAATCGGAAAGACGACCTCTTTGTTTTTCATGCCCCTGTTCAACAAGCGCAAATTGGAGCCTGGACAAATTCTGGTGAACCGGTTTACCTGGCCGACTGGCTTAGTCCGGATGGACAAGAAACCATTTACGGCTATGAAATTGTGAGCAAACAATTGGGCTGGGTTTCAAACAGCAAGCCCGTTGCAGGGCCCTATTATAGCTTTTGTATTACCATTCCCGACGGATTTACCACGCAAAATACCCGCGCTTATATGGTATACAAAAACATCAAATCGGTTGTTTTGCTCCAACAGAATACCAACTCTTTCCAATTTTGTACAGCCAATGCACCTGCCGGATACCCCGTCAAACTGCTTACCATAAGCGAATTTGGCGGACAATACTGGATGGGTGTAAAAGAAACAGAAACGGGCTCTAATGGCTTGTTGAACATTGTTCCACAAATTGTGAGCAAACAACAACTGATAGATGCCTTAAAAAGCTATTAAGGACAAAGGCCTTCCAAATGCCTTTGATGATTAAGATACCCGTGTTTAGTAATTTTGCAATTAGGCCGAGCCGGTAAAGACTGGACTCGGCCTATTTTTTATTATTTGCGAGACTTCGGATTACTCCATGATTAAATTTTAATTTTTTTTTAGAAAATGAACACTTTTACTCGAATATTCATTTAAGTGTAAGGATATTCGCATCAACCAAATCTTCAATCAAAAATGGAAATTCTCACAACGAATGGCATCACAGTGAGCGTAGAGACGCAATATCTCGCAGCCCATTCCGACCCTCGTAACGCTAAATTCATTTTTGGATACTTTATCACCATCGAAAATGGATGCCCTTTTACCGTGCAGTTGATGCGTCGACACTGGACCATATTTGATGCATGCGGGGTCGTACGAGAAGTAGATGGCCCGGGCGTGATTGGCCAGCAACCCATTATGCAACCCGGAGAACGATACGCTTATTCCTCTTACTGCGACCTGACTGCAGAAATTGGAAAAATGCACGGGGCCTACGAAATGACGCGCATCGACAACAAAACTTCCTTTGAAGTTGCCATCCCCGAGTTTAGAATGGTGGCCCCTTTTCGCCTAAACTAGCCCACCTTTCACCCCTGGGGCGAAGAATATGGCACTTTTTCGAATTTTTTGACCGGTTCCAAATACGTTTTTTCAAAAACCGTAGTTTAGCTGTAGGCTGCTGCGGTTTTTTTTTGTTTTGTACAATTTTGACATAAAGAACGCTTTTTTGCGGCAGCGATCAAATATGCCATCTGTATCTTGATCCCAACATCCCATTTACTCCTATTCCCAACCGGAAAAACAATATCTTTCATGATGAACCGATTGTTACCTGCCTTTTTGCCCTTTTTAATTTCAATCTTTCCCCATTTTCTTTCCGCTCAGATAGATCCTGTGCCCAAAGTGAGTATCGTTGGCCCTAGCCTGGTTTGCTCGGGTGATTGCGTTACCCTGGAAGCCGTTTATATGAACATTCCACAACCCGTCGTTTTTTCATGGACGGGCCCCGGCGGATTTACCTCCAACGCGCCTTTTATTACGGTGTGTCCACCCGTTGGAAGTGGTGTTCCCTCCGGCGGTTTAACCTATTTCCTTACTGTAGGAGGACCGAATGGCGGTATAGCCGTTTCGGATACACATGTAATTAAGGTTTTGCCCTTTATCCCAATCAATATAGTTTCCAGCAACCTTGCTCCCTGTAATTCCGACTCTTTCCCAGACCAAACCAACCATTGCGAAAAAACATGCCCAAACACTTCTATAACTTATTCGCTAGAAGGAAGTTATCCGGGAAATACCCAAAGCAACATCAGCTGGAATGTTACCGGGGCCTCCAGCTATACCATCAACAACCCGCCTTTTAACACTTCCATCACTGTAAATTGGGGAAATGTGGGCTTCGGCTCGGTATCGGTAG
>JAGWYI010000123.1 GCA_018969455.1 Bacteroidota bacterium
TGGAACTGCTTACATTGGCGCTGGTAAACGCCAAATTTCCGGTTCCAGAGCTTGGCAAACCAATGCTGGGGTTGTTGTTGATCCAGGTGTAGGTGGTTGCGCTCCCAGTAAATAGCAGATTAACAACCTGATTGCCACAAAAAGTCTGATTTCCGGGATTGGTCAAGCTGGGTTGGCTTTCGATGGTAATATTGAAACTCACCGGGGTTCCTGGGCAACCATTGGCTGTGGGTGTGACCACAATAACACCGGTACTGGTACTACCCACATTGGGGCTCGTATAATTGATGTTTCCCGATCCAGTGGCGGGAAGTCCAATGCCGGTGTTGCTATTGGTCCAATTGTATGTAAGGCCTGCAGGAGTGCCTGAAAAAGCAATCGAAATGGGTTGATTTCCACAAACCAGTACGTCGGCAGGCTGATTAACAACTGCTGCCGGTTTTACTGTGATGGTAAAAGTGCGGGGAGTGCCGGGGCAGGCGCCAAATTGCGGAGTTACTGTAATATTGGCGACTTCCTGTGTGTTCACATTGGCACTTGTAAAGTTGATATTCCCTGTTCCGGAACCAGCCAGACCAATGTTTGGATTGTCGTTTGTCCAGTCGAATACCACGCCTGCCGGGATGCCGGAGAATGGTACGGCAACCGCAGCGCCCCCGCAAACCGTGACATTGTTGGGTTGAGTAAGGGAGGGTGCAGGCGCTACACTGATGGTAAAGGTTTGCGCTGTGCCCGTACAGACGCCAAAGCTTGGGGTTACGGTAATGACGCCGGTTTGATTGGTAGCCACATTGGCTGCCGTAAAGTTGATGTTTCCGGTACCGGAAGCGCCCAAACCTATGGCCGGGTTGTTGTTGGTCCAATTGAAACTGGCGCCTGCGGGCGTACCGGTTAACGGAATCGACACTGGCGAACCGGCACATACTGTTTGATCGGCCGGGTCATTTGCTACCGGGGTGGGATTGATGGTTATGGTAAAAGTGCGGGGTGTGCCAGGACAGGCGCCAAATTGCGGGGTTACTGTAATGTTGGCTACTTCCTGCATGGTCACACTGGCACTGGTGAAGTTGATATTCCCTGTTCCCGCAGCGGCCAGGCCGATGTTCGGATTGTCATTGGTCCAGTTAAAAACAACTCCGGCCGGACTTCCAGAAAATGGAACCGAAACGGGTGCACCGGCACAAACCGTAACATTGCCGGGCTGATTGAGTGCAGGAGCAGGCGCTACGGTAATGGTAAATGTTTGGGGAATACCTGGGCATCCCCCGATGTTTGGGCTTACGGTGATGGTTGCGGTTTGATTGGAAGCCACATTGGCTGCCGTAAAACTGATATTGCCTGTACCACTCGCTCCCAGTCCAATGGCGGGATTGCTGTTGGTCCAGGAAAAATTGGTTCCTCCCGGTGCTCCGGTAAATGCAACAGAAACAGCTTCCCCTGCGCAAACATTTTGATCGGCCGGATCATTGAATGTAGGCAATGGATTGATGATTATGGTAAAAGTGCGGGGTTGTCCTGCGCAAATGCCAAATTGGGGCGTCAGGGTTATGTTTGCAATTTCCTGATTGGATACTGTTGCTGCGGTAAAATTGATGTTCCCTACTCCAGATGCCCCCAAACCAATAGCGGTGTTGTCGTTGGTCCAGTTGTAAGTAGCGCCTGGCGGCGTTCCGGTAAATGGGATGGAAACGGGTGTTCCACCGCACACGGTTACATCCGCTGGCTGATTGGCATTGGGTGTGGGTGTCACTGTGACAACAAAGTTTTGGGTTGCTCCGGTACAGGTACCAGCTACAGGCGTTACCGTGATGGTGCCCGAAATAATGCCGCTGGTTGTGGCAGAAACAAAAGATATGTCGCCGTTACCCGAAGCGGAAAGTCCAATTGAAGGATTACTGTTTACCCAATTGTAGGTGGTTCCGCCCGCCGGTGTGCCCGTAAAAGTGACATCCACCTGCTCCCCACCGCATACCGCCAAATTGGCTGGATCATCAACCACCGGAGAAGGATTGATGGTGATGGTAAATGTTTTGGGGGTACCGGTACAAACACCCGATTGCGGCGTTACGGTGATGTTGGCAACTTCCTGATTTCCAGGGTTGAGACTGGTAAAATTGATATTTCCACTCCCGGAAGCAGCCAAACCGATTGCAGGATTGTCGTTGGTCCAGGTGTAAGAAACACCGGCAGGCGAACCGGTAAAGGGCACATTAACTGCCCCGCCGCCGCATAGTGTCACATTGTTGGGCTGATTAACCGTTGGCGATGGATTCACCGTAATATTAAAGGTTTGGGCAGGTCCGGTGCAGCCGTTCAAACTGGGTGTAACCGTTACAATACTGGTGGTGATGCCGCCTACGTTATTGGCGGTAAAGTTGATGTCGCCGCTGCCCGATGTACCCAATCCGATGGCTGGGTTGGAGTTGGTCCAGTTCAGATTTAAACCTGCGGGTGTGCCGGTGAGCGGTACCGATACCGGATCGCCGCCGCAAACCGACTGATTGGGTGGATCATCGGCAGTTGGTCTTGGATTGATGGTAATATTAAAAGTAACTGGCGTTCCGGGGCATGTTCCGTTTTGCGGGGTAACTGTGATGGTGGCTACTTCCTGCATGGAAACATTGGCGCTGGTAAAATTGATGTTTCCGGAACCGGAAGCGCCCAATCCAATTGCAGGATTGTCGTTGGTCCAGGAATAAGTTGTACCTGCGGGCGATCCAGTGAGGGGCACATTTACCACCGTGCCTGCGCAAACGGTCACATTTGCAGGGGTATTGGCAACCGGGCCGGGATTGATGGTTATGGTAAATGTTTTGGAAGGACCAGGACAGCTACCTATGGGCGTTACCGTGATGGTTGCAACCTGTGTACTGGACACATTGGCTGCATTAAAATTGATATCGCCTGTACCACTGGCGCCCAAACCAATGTTGGTGTTGTTGTTGGTCCAGTTATAGGAACTCCCTGTTCCGGTAAAAATAACACTTACAGGGTTATTTGCGCATTCGACTACATTGTTTGGCTGGTTGACGGTTGCACCCATAGGGGCAGGCGATGAGGGTGGAACAACACAACCCATATTGCCATAAGTATTGGTAGCTGGCAGGTAATATTGACCATTGGAGGCCGGGAAACTGCCCAAATTGTAAGTAATTGTTTGGGTGCAGGCGTTTACTGTAAAAATGGTGGTACGGGTACCCGAGCCGCCTCCGTTGGTAAAGGCCCCTGCGCCGCGTGCACAGGAACTTGACACCACATAGACACATTGGCCCATGCCGCACAAACTCGAAAAATTGTACAAGTTGGCGCCCGAATTAGCGCTTGCCTGAAAAACCACAATGCTGTTGGGCGGAATATCGTATCCTGCGCCAACAGAAATTAAATTGGAGCACCCGGAATAAGCACCAGCATTTCCTGCCGCAATGCCACATGGATTGGCGCCAGTGTTTACATCATTGTTTACACCTCCGCCAAAGTTGTTGTTCGAGTCATAGTCCAAAACCAGGTCGGAGGTATTAAAACCTGTGCCTGAATTGATAATAACAAATTCGTTAAATTGCTCGGTGCCGCAGGCATCAATCATAATTGCCTCTATTGTTGGGCACTGAGCACGAAGCACAAAATAAAAAAACAATTGGGAGATGACAATAAGCAGTCGGAGGAAATGATGTCGATTCATACAATATCAAACTTTGGGTTGGGAGGAGAACACGATTATGAATCAATTGGGCATGAAGCGTACCCAACAAAATGCAAAGTTACGGCGCTTGTTGCCGGTAGATAAAGCGCAAAGCTGTTAATTAATCTTTTCTTTATGCTAAAATGTAGTCCCTGGCCCCCTATTTTGAAAGCAAATCTGCAAAAAATACTATCTTTGCCCCCCAATTTTTAAAATTTATGCTCGATAAACTGCCTGCAATACGCGATAAATACCTGCATCTGGAAGAACAACTGTCTGATCCGGGCATTGTGGCCGATATGGATAAATCCAAAAAGGTCAACAAAGAGTACAAAAAGCTTCAGCCCATTATGCAGGCGTTTACGCAATACGAAAAAACCGCGCACGCCATAGAAAGCGCGCGGACACTGCTTTTGGAAGAAACCGATCCCGACATGCGCGAAATGGCCAAAGAGGAAATTGAATCCCTTCAGCCTGAACTGGAATCGCTGGAAGCACAGTTGAAAGAAATGCTCACACCGCGCGACCCGGAAGATGAAAAAGATGTCATTTTTGAGATTCGCTCGGGAACCGGCGGAGACGAAGCCGCGCTTTTTGCCGGCGACCTGTTGCGCATGTACCAGCGGTATTTTCAAGCCAAAGGCTGGGAGGTGGAGCTGGTAGATGAAACCCCGGGTACCGTGGGCGGCTATTCCAAATTGATCCTGGAGGTTTCCGGTGAAAACGTGTACGGCCAATTGAAATTCGAATCGGGCGCGCACCGGGTGCAACGCATCCCGGAAACAGAAGCCAAAGGGCGGGTACATACTTCTGCCGCTACGGTGGTGGTAATGCCCAAAATGGAAATGGAAGACCTCGACATCCGAAAAGAGGACATTCGGACAGATGTGTTCCGCGCAAGCGGTGCGGGCGGACAGCACGTAAACCGGACCGAATCTGGTGTCCGATTTACCCACCTTCCTACCGGTGTGGTGGCAGAAAGTACGGAAAGCCGATCGCAACACAAAAACCGCGAAATCGCGATGGGACGCCTGATCCAGCAAATCAAAGATGCCCAGATTCAACAACACAACTCCTCCATCGCATCTGCCCGAAAAAGCCTCGTGGGCTCGGGCGACCGCTCCGAAAAAATCCGGACCTACAACTGGCCGCAAAACCGCGTGACTGATCACCGTTTGGAAGGCGACAACAAAAATTTTAACCTCGATAAAGTAATTGAGGGCGACCTCGAAGACCTCATTCAGGCCTTGATCATTGCCGATAATGCAGCGAAGTTGCAAGAGGAAACGGCTTAGAAACTGTAAGCATGTATATTTTTAACAGGCTTTGAACACGAAGAACTATAAAAAAAGCCGGAACAGTTTTTCACCGTTCCGGCCTTTTTTATTTCTATAATTTCCTGATTTTTATATTTTTATACCACACCAGATTGCCGTGATCCTGGAGGGCAATTTTGCCTTTTTTGAATTTGCCAAAATCGGGCATGTCTTTGAATTTGCTGGCGGCGATCATTTTGGGCCAGGAAGCCGCATTCATGTCGTATTCCACCAGTTTGCGGTCGTTGAGCCAGTGCTCTACCTTGCCCTTGTTGGCCACCAGGCGCACATGGTTCCAGTTTCCTGCCGGTTTTACCATTTCGTATTTGCAGGAAATCAGGTCGTACAAGCCGCCTGCGCGGTGCTTGATGATGCGCGCATCGGGGTGGCAGGAATTGTCTAAAACCTGCATTTCTGGGCCGGTTTTCCACACATAATCGTATTTGGCGGGGTTTTCCTGTACAAAATAGATGATGCCGGAGTTGCCGCAGGCGCCAATTTTCCAGTCGAGTTCCAGTTCGAAGTTATCGTATTCCTCGGCAGAAACCAGGTCGCCGCCATCCGGCGCCTGCCAATCGCCTGAGGGGTTTGGTTTGGCGTCGAGGTGTATGGCATTTTCATCAATGATCCAGGATTTCCCGATGGTATTTTTGCCGAAATTATGCCAGCCCTGTATGCTGTTTCCATCAAACAGGAGGGTCCAGCCTGCTGCTTTTTCGGCATCGGTCAGGGTGTTGTCGCCCACTTTCTGGAAAGCAGGGGCCGGCAGCGTGGTTCCAAAATCATTGGCCGGGATGTTGTTCATGGTATACCAGGCATCGGTCGTCCAGATTTCGTGGTTAAGGCTGCTCACGGGAAGGTTATGCAGATGAATGTATTGGACATGGCCGGGTTTGATGCCGGTAATTTCCAGAAACACTTTTTTGCGGTCGGCGCTTACGGTAGCCGCTTTCACGGGGAGGACTTCTTCATCCATTTTGGGGCCGCCGTACTGGTTGGTGGGCTTATACCACCACTGTTTTACCTCAAATTGGGCCGGATTCCAGCCGTCACCTTCGCGCAAAGGCTCGGTAAATTCAATTTCCAGTCCATTTGATTTGGCGCGCACAGCCAGCATTTCAAACACCGAATTACCGTTGTATTTCATGCGTTGCAGGCCATACCACAATTTGCCTTCCTGGCCCCAGTTGCCCGGGTTTCCGATGCCGCCGATGTAGATGGCGCCATCGGGGCCCGTTACAAGCCGGTTGGTACCCGCCTCTAAGCCCTGGGTGAATTTGAACACACAGCCCTGGTAATCGCCGTTTACTTTTTCCATAAACACCCTTTGCAGGCCGCCGTAGCACACATCGCCGTGCATGAGCTGGCCTTTGTAAGGGCCATCGTTCAACAGGCCGGGTTGCGAAGGCGAATTGCCGATTTCGTCTTGAGGGAGCCATACAACCGGTTGTTGTACAGGCAATTGCGCCACGGCAACGCTGTCTACAGCATAGGATCCGAAGAAAGCGCCGTTTTTGACGTGCAAAATTTTGGATGAAGGCAGCCAGTCGCCCTGGTTGTCGGCCACAAACAATTCGTTATCCGGACCAAAACCGATGCCATTGGGTGTACGCAGGCCGCGTGCAATGAACTCGATGCTGCCGTCTTTTTTGCTGATGCGCACTACTTTGCCGCGGTCGGGGATTTGCGGGCGGGCGCTTGCGCCCCCGGGCATGATGGCGATGGCCAGCGTGGCATAGAAATAATCGTCCTTGTACGCCAGGCCAAAAGCAAATTCATGGAAATTGGCGGAAGCCCTCCAGCCCTTGGCGAAGCAGAGGTATTCATCTATAATACCATCGTGGTTGTTGTCTATCAGTTTGGTAAGTTCCTGTTTTTGAAGCACATAGATATCTCCATCTACCACTTTTACGCCCAGCGGTTCTGCAAGGCCCTGGGCGATGCGTTTTACCTTGATTTTGGCGGGATCGCCGCTTTGCACATTGTCGAGTACATACACGCCACCCATGGCGTCCCAGGTACATACCACCAATCGGCCATCGGGGAGAAAATCCATACCCGAAATTTTGGGCAAAAATCCTTCCGGACGGGCCTGACTCAAGGTATAAGCCGGGTGTACTTCCTGTAGAGGCACGCCGTCGCCCGGAATGGCTGTTGAGCCGCCCGCCAATCGTGCCAGTGTTTTTTCGTCGGAGTCTGCTTTATGGGCAAAATGGGCAGCCTCAATGGGGTCAAAACCGGGTTTTCCGAATCGGGCCCATTTGAGCGAGATGCCGCGTCCGCCCCCGGCCTGAAAATAATCCACCCGAATGGGGTGATACCCGGCGCGGATGGCAATTTCAGCCTCTTTGTTGTCCATGCCATGCCAGCCATCATGGTCGATGAGCAATTTGCCATCGAGGTACAGTCGGGAACCGTCATCAGAACCCAGTTGGAATACCACATTATCGTCTTTTTCTAGGTATAAATATCCTTCGGCGCGGATGGCAAAATTGTTTTTCAAATCGCCAAAGTCGCTGTTGCCTGCCTGGATCTGATCGGCCACGGCCGTGATGGCGGGCTTTGCGTCGAATTTGATTTGTGCCAGGTTTTTCGGCTCATAATCAAGCATAAAAACCGATGCTTTCAGTCCGGGCGCCATTTCCTTCTCTTGAATATTGGCCGTTGGGCTGAGCCATTGGGAAGCCGGAATAGCGTTCAGGTCCTTACCGCTTGCCAGGCTGCTTTCGCCGTCGTCTTCGCCCTTGTCGAGGCCGAGAATGTAGGCCAGCATGGTTGCGGCATCGGCGGGTTGCAAATCGGGGTGAGCGCTCATGGCGGCAGCACCCCACACGCCAGATCCGCCTTTGATGATCTTGGCGGTGAGTTTCTGCACATTTTCGGGGGTGTTTTTGTATTTTTGGGCAATATCGACATAAGCCGGACCAACTGTTTTTACTTCCGGATTGTGGCAAGTGCGGCAGTCATTTTTGGCGATGAGGCGTTCACCCGGTGTTACGGTATTGCTCGCTTCAACATCCTTCCGCCGGCGTTCATCGAATGGGTTCGGGAAGAGCGGCTGATTGATGAACATGGTGCGGAAATGGGTAGTGTTGTTTTGTAGAACCAGATTCCCGGATATTGCAACTGCCTGAATGCCTTCAGCCCGGTTGTCGGGAGAAGAATTCTCGGTATTCCACACGCCATTTGTTTCGATGGCGCTGCTGCCTGCAATGCTACCCACATTTGATTCGAGCACCACCTCGGCGCCGGCGGGCAAGTTTTCTACTGTGTATATGCGTTCCAGCCCGGGTTGGCGGTCATTTTCTACAAATTCGGGCCTTTCATTGATTCGAATGCGTTTTCCGTCGTTGAGTACCAGATCGAACATAATCTCTGCGTGACCGTCTTTGGTATATCGGTGTCCTTTATAATCTGTTTGCGGACTTTCCAGTTGTCCATTTCGGCGCACGCGCCAGGGTTGTTTGAAGGCATTAACAAACCAGGCATTTCCGATGCTCATGGGTTGTGGTCCATGGCGCATGTTGTACACAGCGCCTTCGAAATCAACGCCATCGGCCCATACTTTATACAGGGCGCATGAATCGGTAGAATAGGCGACCCACATACGGTCGTTGAGTGCGAAGGTGATCATGCGGGGTTGTTCATCCAGCACCGAACGGAACACCCAGGGGTCGTTGGGTCGGTCGATGGGCGCAGCGGATTTTTGACTGGAGGCATACCACCAGAGGCCCAACAGCAGGGCGATGAGGGCAATAAATAAGTTACGAATGTTGAACATATGAACAGGCTGTGAGTGGAAGCAGGTAAGGGCGTGGCAAAGTTAGTTTTTGTATAGACAAAAACAACAATCCTGTTTCAGCAGTAAATTTTATCGAAATAAAATTTTGCAGGTACAGCGGGTATTACAGGCATTATTGCGGGTTTCGCTTTACCCCTTTTTGTTCAAGCCTTTCTTTGGCGGCCTTTGCGTCTTCGAAATCCGGGCTCATTTTACTGGCTCGGGTGTAATCATCGAGGGCGGCAGGCAGGTTCCCCAGAAGTTCGGAGCTGAGGCCACGGTAATAAAATGCGTCAACAAACAACACATCGGTGCGGGTAGCGATGTCGAAATTGGTATAAGCCTTATTTAGGGAGTCGAGTTCGAGGTAGATCATCCCCATATCAAAATAGGCATTTGCATAGTCGGGGTTTCGTAAAATGATATCCTTGTAAATGGCAAATGCTTTATCGAACTGTCCCTGACGTTTGTAAAAAGCCGCCTTGTATTCGCGGGCTTCGAGGCTGGAAGAATCGACACGCAGGGCATTATCAAAATACTGGACAGCCTGCGGGTTATTTTTGGTGCTGTAAATTCGGCCCAG
>JAGWYI010000124.1 GCA_018969455.1 Bacteroidota bacterium
TGATAACCATAATACGCGCCGATGGGCTGGCCAACTACTGTTCGGGTGGCAAAATCGCCGCTGGGCAAGGAAGCTGCAAAGATTTCGGATTTCCCCTGGTTGAGTTTCATCACTTCGTTTTCAACGGTAGAATAAATCAGCCCGATATTATAGGCAAACTTGTCCTTTTTTTCCCGCCAGTTGAGGGAAAAATCCCAACCGCGGTTGCGCACTTCAGCCGAGTTAACCACCGGAGCGCTCAAGGATCCGACATAATCCGGAATAGGCAATTCGGCCAAAATATCGTAGGTAAAGCGGTTGTACCAATCGGCTTCTGCACTCAATCGGCCTTTAAACAAGGCAAATTCGAGGCCTACATCGGTTTGTTTGGCACTTTCCCACCGCACCGACGGGTTGGCATAACGCACCAGGGTAGCGCCGGAATATACTTGTTGATCGGGACCAAAAACCGCATACAATTCATCCTGAATAAAACCTAAAGAAGGGTACGTTTGGGTTTTATCGTTGCCAACAATGCCCCAGGACGAACGAAATTTTAGGCGATCGAATATTTTCTGGCCTTCCAGCCAGGGCTCTTCTACAATGTTCCACCCCAGTGCTACGGATGGAAAGTATCCCCAGCGATTGGCTTTTGAAAATCGAGAAGATCCGTCGGCGCGCATGGAAAAGGTGAGCAGATATCGATCGAAGAAGGTGGCATTGGTGCGAAAAAGGTAGCTCAACATGGCCCAATCGCTGTTTCCCTGACCGAGTGGTTGCAGGGTATCATTTACCACATTTCGGAAATCATCGTTGTATTGCTGCATGGTTTGTCCGCCTAAAACATTCAAATGCAGGAAGTTAAATGTATTGTCGTAGGTGAGCGTATTTTCCCAAAGCCAGGTATTTTTACCTTCTGTACTTACACTGTTCCGCAGCAGTTTGTTGAGTTGTGAGGCAGAGACCTCATAAACAGGTTCGATGAAGGTTACTTTTTGCCGACGGCGATCAAAGCCGAAGTTGCTGCGGAATGTCAGGTTATTTATAATTTTAACATCTGCATAAACAGTTCCCACCCAACGATTTACTTTTCCACGCCAATTATTTTTGTAATATAAATCGGCTGCCGGATTGGCCAGCGCCAAACCAAAAAAAGTTGGATCGGTAAATTTGCCGGTACTGTCTTTTTCGGCAAATACCGGCGGCATGCGATAGGCCGAACCACTAACTCCGCCCAATACCGTTTTATTCAATTCATTGGAATAGGCCACATTGGCGCCAACTTTCAAAAAACGGGTAATTGGATACTCTCCGTTGAACCGACCGGTACCGCGTTCGAAGCCGGTTTTTTCCAAAATACCTTGCTGGTTAAAATAATTACCGGAAACGCTGTAAATCAGTTTGTTGAGTTTACCGGCAACCCCGAGTTGCACATTGGCCATGGGAGCAGGCCGGTACACCACATCCTGCCAATCGGTTCCTTCGCCAAGCGCTTCGGGATTTTTATAATAGCTTGATTTGGTAAGCTCGTTGTACATCTGAGCAAATTCGGATGCATTGACCAGATCAATTTTTCGGGCAATTTGTTGGTTTCCATAATAGGTATCGAAACTGACAATGGCTTTTTTCCCTTCTCCTGTACCTCCTTTTTTTGTGGTAATAATGATTACGCCATTGGCGCCGCGGTTTCCGTAAATGGCAGTTGCGGAGGCATCTTTTAACACTTCAATGGATGCCACATCACTTGGATTGAGGAACTGAATGTCGTCGAGCAGCATCCCGTCAACGACATACAAAGGGTTGGCATTGTTGAGGGTTCCCGTACCGCGAATGCGGATAACCGCTCCTTTTCCGGGCTCCCCGCTTACCGGGCTCACATAAACGCCAGCGATTTTCCCTTGCAATGCCTGATCTACCTGAGCGGTAGGAATGCGTTCTATGTCTTTGGCCTTGATGGTACCTACCGAGCCAGTAAGGTCACTTTTACGCTGTACGCCATAGCCAACCACCACAACCTGGTCGAGGGCGTTGAGGTCTTCGCCAAGTGTCACCGAAAGATTGGTCTGACCGTCGAGGTTGATGGTTTTGGAAGTATAACCGGTGTAATTCAACACCAAAACTGCTTTTGCCGGGTTTGGTACAGCAAATGAAAATTGCCCGTTTACATCGGAGATGGCCCCTGTATTGGTGCCTTTTAAAAATACGCTAACCCCAATGAGGGCTTCGCCGCTTTGCGCATCCGTCACGCGACCCGAAATCATGGTTTGTGCAACAGCCAACCCCGTCAGAAGCAAAAAGAGGGGAAGTAGTAGTAATTTCTTCATACAATCATAGAATTTGGTTAATTGCCTTTTTAGCGGCTTAAAATTATGCAAAGTGCTTATCCTGAAAAAGATTGTACACCTCACCATGAATACTCCATGCCACAATTCAGACGTAAATTAACAAATGAGTGCTGGATTAACAAGGATTTGCCACTCGGGCGACATTTGATGCGGAAGAACCCGCATCCAGCTAATTTCAAAATTGCAAAACCCGAAATTCACCAGCTAATATATCGCAAAATATGCAATTTTATAGTAAAAAAATTGCCTTTTTGAGACGAAAAGCCTTTTTAGTATGAAGCGTTTGGGAAAAAAAACAAAACTAGTTATACATTCGCGGGAAAATCTGGAATGATAAATGCTGGTATCTGGCATGTCATTTTCTTAATCCTGAGGTTGAAAACCGAAAGCCGATGGTCATTTTTTAACCTTGTCCAATTTTATTTAAATCCAATACCTTACTATGACGCAATCTCTACGCGTGCTGCTTACCATGGCAGCGTTCACTTTTGCCAGTTTCAGCATTTGTTTGAATGCACAGTCTTTTTCGGGCGCTCCAATTACTAAAATGAATGCTGCGCTTCAACAAAGCCTCAAAGCATGGGAGGTTTATCAGATTGATGTAGAAGCGCTGAATAAGGCGGTAAAAACCAGTCCGAATTTCAACGCCAAAATAAACCTACAATTCGGATTCCACAACTGGGACATTCAATTAACCCCCAGCGGTATCATCCCAACAGATTACACCTTGCTGGTTCATTCAGAGAAAGGATTGCAGAAATCATTTCCCTCCGATCCAAAGGCGTTTAAAGGGTATGTCGAGAATGGAAATGGCAAGGTTCGATTAACCATCGATCGAGATTTTCTTTATGGATTTGTGGAAGAATCCGGCAAGCGCTTCTATATTGAACCTTACAGTTATTACGAGCCGGGCGCACCGCGCGACTTGTTTGTATTTTTCGACATGGATGACGTAAATCGGGATATCGACGCTACCTGCTCGGTGATTGATGAAGGGCTGGAATTGAAAAAAATTGAAAATGACCTGGGCAATCATAAAGGCGAAACCAGCGCTGAGGCAATGGCTTGTTACGTATATGAAATTGCGATTGCATCTGATAAGTCTATGTTTACCAAATACGGATCGGTGGCGGCTGTAGAGAATCACAACATTGGCGTCATAAACGATGTACAGGGCGATTATACCGGCAATTTTAACCACGATCTGGTATTCAGTATTGTAACCCAGTTTGTTGTAACCGGTACCGACCCCTGGACATCCTCCTTGGATGCAGGAACTTTATTGGCCGATTTTCGCACCTGGGGCAACAACGGCGGGTTTGGCGCTTCTTATGATATTGGAGAGTTGTGGACCAATCGCGACTTTAACGGCGGTACGGTAGGTATTGCCTATTTAAGCGCGGTTTGTACCTCATTCAAATACCATTGTTTGCAAGACTTTACCAGCAATTCTGAATTGCTGCGGTGCATGACCAGCCATGAAAACGGACACAATTTTTCCATGGTTCATGATTCTGGATCAGGAAGTTGCCCGCCAGACTATATTATGTGTCCTTTTGTTTCTACCTCCAGCACCTGGAGTTCTTCTTCCGTGAGTTCTTTTAATGCATTTGTTGGCCCGCTGATTTCCAGTGGTTGCCTATCCCCCTGTGGCCCAACCGCGATAGCCAACTTCAGTTGGAACCCAAATCCGGCCTGCCAGGGACAGGCCGTTCAATTCACCGACCAGTCTACAGGTACCGTAACCACCCGTAACTGGACCTTCCAGAGCGGCGTTCCAGGCACTTCTACCCTTGCCAACCCGGTGGTAACCTGGAACTCCCCAGGCACCTTTAACGTTACCCTAACCGTAAATGGAAACAGCTCCATCACCAAACAGGTTACCGTTAATCCGTTACCAGTTGCCAATTTTACCTTTACCGTAAACGGATTGACCGTTACGTTTACCAATACCTCCACCAATGCAACCGGATACATCTGGGATTTTGGGGATGGCGTAAGCAGTTTCGATGTAAACCCGGTACATACTTATGCCGATGCGGGTAATTATGTAGTAACCCTCACTGCCACAAACGATTGCAGTTCGTCAGTTAAGACAAAAAATGTGAATACGGCGCCAACTGCCGACTTCAGCGCATCGCCTACAACCGGATGTGCCACCTTGTTTGTGAACTTTACCAACGAATCTTCCAGCAACGCCACTTCTTATCAATGGCAATTTCCGGGAGGTAACCCAAGCAGCTCCAGCCTGACCAATCCGATTGTGTTTTACAATACAGCAGGAACCTATACGGTAACCCTGACCGCATTTAACGCCTCCGGATCAGCCGTGGAAACCAAAACCAGCTACATCCACGTACAAACCACGCCCGCACCCGGCTTCACTTATTCCATCAACGGGCTGGTGGTGAACTTTACCAATACCTCCAGCGGCGCAACCAGTTATTCCTGGAATTTTGGCGATAACACCACAAGTACCCTGGCCAACCCCGTACATACCTACGCCACAGGTGGAACCTATACCGTAACGCTTTCAGCGATAAACGATTGCGGAACAACTACCATTTCCAAAACATTTAGCCTGATTCTGCCACCCGCAGCCAGTTTTACCGCCAACCCAAGCAGCGGTTGCGCTCCGCTCACGGTTACATTTAACAATACCTCTACCAATGCAACCGGCTATAGCTGGGTATTCCCGGGTGGAACACCTGGCAGCTCTACGGATCAAAACCCAACTGTGGTGTTTAACAACCCGGGCGCCTATACCGTTACGCTCACGGCTACAAATCCCGGTGGAACCAGTACAGCAACAACTACCATCCAGGTAGTACCCGAGCCTGTTGCAGGTTTTACCGACACCATTACCGGCCTGGTGGTTCATTTTACCAATACTTCCACCAATTCCAACACATACAACTGGAATTATGGCGACAACAGCACATCGAGTGATACCAATTCCGTGCACACTTATGCAACGGATGGCACTTACCTGGTGCGCCTGATCGCAAATGGACCGTGCGGAATTGATACATTCTTTAAAAACGTCGTTATTGTAACCCCGCCTGTGGCTAATTTCAGCCAAACGCCCAGCACAGGTTGCGTGCCCTTGAGTGTACAATATAGCTACACCGGCACTACAAATGCGAGCAGCTTCTCCTGGAGTTTCCCCGGCGGAACCCCCAACAGCGCAACCATCGCCAACCCGGTTGTGGTATACGACAATCCCGGGCAATACAGCGCCACCCTGATCGTAGGAAATGCAGCTGGAAGTGACACCATCGTAAAAACAAACATTGTAACGGTAGGTACTGGCCCCAATGCCGGATTCAGCAGCAATGTGAATGGCAGCACTGCCAATTTTAACAATACAAGCACCAACGCAAACTCCTACAGCTGGTCATTTGGCGACGGAGGCTCAAGCAACAGCAACAATCCAAGCCACACCTACACTGCGGATGGTACTTACACGGTTGTACTTACTGCCACCAATGCTTGTGGAAGCAGCACGGCAACTCAAATTGTTACCATTATTACACCGCCAATTGCCAATTTTACGGCAAGCCCGACAACAGGTTGCGCGGCCCTGACGGTTCAATTTACCAGCACAGCATCGACCAACAGCAGCAACCTCAATTGGAGCTTCCCGGGAGGCAACCCTTCAAGTTCTACAGTGACCAATCCGGTAGTGGTTTATGACACTCCGGGAACCTACAATGTCAGCCTGATTGCCAGCAATGCAGCAGGAAGCGATACCTTGATAAAAACGGCCTTTGTCGTGGTAAATACCACCCCAACGCCCGCATTCACCCATACTGAAAACGGGCTGAGCGCCAGCTTTACCAATGGTTCGAGCAATGCCAACACTTATTCCTGGAATTTTGGAGACGGAAATTCCAGCAACAGTGCCAATCCAACGCATACCTATGCCACCGATGGAACCTATACCGTTGTATTGAGTGCAAGCAATGCTTGTGGAACTAGTACCTCCAGCCAGACAATAACGGTAATTTCCTTGCCGCAGGCCTCATTCACAGCAACAAATACCAGTGGATGCGCTCCTCTTAGCGTGCAATTTACGAGCACTTCTTCTGCCAACAGCAACACTTTCAACTGGAATTTCCCAGGCGGAACTCCCAGTTCCTCTACCGAACAGAACCCCGTTGTGAGCTACAACACGCCTGGCAATTATTCGGTTACGCTCACCGTTGGCAATGCCGCTGGTACCGCGACAGCCACCCAAACCAATTACGTTCAGGTAAGTAATTTGCCAAACGCAGCCTTTAGCACAAACGTCAACAACAACCTGGCCATTTTCACCAACGCTTCTTCCGGAAGCACCAGTTATAATTGGAATTTCGGAGACGGGACCAATGCAAATGATACGAATCCTACCCATATTTACCTGGCAGATGGGGTGTATACAGTGGTTTTGACTGCAACAAATGCCTGCGGAACCAATACTTTTACGCAAACTGTAAGCATTACTACCCCGCCAACGGCTGCTTTCAGCGCAAGCGCCACCAACGGCTGCGCACCCTTCACAGTGCAATTCAGCAACCAGTCCAGTGCAAATGCGCAAAACTATGCCTGGACCTTCCCCGGAGGCAGCCCTGCAAGTTCCAATGAACAAAACCCCATCACTACCTGGACGACGCCCGGAACCTATACCGTTACGCTCACAGTAAGCAACGGCGCAGGAAGCAGCAGCACCTCTACCATCATCAACGTGGGTAGTCAGCCAACATCTTCGTTTACTTATGTGCTCAATGCATATACCGTAACGCTCACGAACACTTCCATCAACGCAAATACCTACAGTTGGGACTTCGGTGACGGCAGCAAAAGCACCGCGGCCAATCCCTCCCACACCTACGCAGGCTCGGGCGACTACCTGATTACACTGGTGGCAACCAACGATTGTGGCTCAGTGAGTTATGTTCAAACAGTAAGCATTGCCGGTATTCCGCCGGTTGCCGCATTTGGCGCTGGCGAAACCAGCGGTTGCGTGCCGCTTATCGTTACGTTTAACGACCAATCGGCCGGAAATCCGACATCCTGGAACTGGTCGTTCCAGGGCGGAAACCCATCCACATCTAACCAGCAGAACCCCACCGTTAGTTATAGCGTACCTGGCAGCTACGGCGTTTCTTTGGTTGTAGCCAACGCTTTTGGCAGCAACTCCATTACCCAGGCCAACTTTATCGTTGCTCAAGGCTTACCCGCTGCGGCATTTACATTTGGAACCAACCAGGGAACGGTTACTTTTAACAATGCTTCTTTCAATGCAAGTTCGTACTTCTGGGATTTTGGCGATGGAAACACCAGCACACAACAAAACCCGACCCATGTGTACACTGCCACAGGAACCTACACTGTAACCCTCAATGCCATAAACGCCTGTGGAAACAGCGCACTAACACAATCGGTTGCAGTGGTAGTTACCGGAACAAATACCCCCGAATGGTTGAATGTTTTCCATGTATATCCAAACCCCAACAATGGGGTATTTAATGTGGAAATGCAGGGAAATGCCAGCGATGAGGTAGAATTTACCTTGTATAATACCTTGGGACAACTCGTTAAACGTGATATTCTGGATTATTCCAATGGAAGTTTATTCCACACTTTCCGGTATGATGTGTTGCCTGCAGGGGTTTACAAATTGCGCGTACGCGCCGGTAACAACAGCGCGGTTGTTCAGGTAATTGTGCAGTAACAAATCATGAAAGGAGTATGAATCAAACATTCAGGAGCGCATGCGTTCCTGATCTTCAACTCCCTGAACAGAAACACTCAACTTTATACACTGAAATCCCGAATTCTGAGTACGCTCGGAATTCGGGACTTTTTTATAAAATCCTATTTTTGCATAAATAAACCATCCATTCAAAAAACCGGCTAATTTTACCCCGAATTTCGTGCATTCGTTTATTGAAAAATACCCATCCTTTGAATAAGCACCCGTTTCTTTCCGAACTCGCCTGGCGCGGCATGGTACACGATGCGACCCCCGGCCTTGATGAACACCTCCAATCAGGTATGGTAAAAGCATACATCGGCTTCGACCCCACCGCACCTTCCCTCACCATTGGCAATTATGTGCAAATTATGCTGCTTAGCTTTTTGCAACGCAGTGGACATCAACCCGTTATGCTCATGGGCGGCGCAACCGGCCGCATCGGCGACCCCAGCGGCAAGGATGCCGAACGCGAACTCAAAACCTACGACGAACTCGACCGAAACCTGCAACACCAGGTGGAACAAGCCCGCAAACTGCTCAATTTTGAAGCCGATACGCTCAACCATGCCTTGCTGGTAAACAATTTTGATTTTTACAAGGAAATGAATGTACTCGATTTCCTGCGCGATGTAGGCAAGTACCTGACAGTCAATTACATGCTGTCGAAAGAAAGCGTGCAACGTCGCCTGGAAACGGGCATTTCGTTTACCGAATTCAGCTACCAATTGCTGCAAGGCTACGATTTTGTTTTGCTGCACCGCAAATACGGCATCACCCTGCAAATGGGCGGATCCGATCAATATGGCAACATTACCGCCGGCATCGAACTGGCGCGCAAAATCGACGATCAAAAGTTATACGCCGTTACCACACCGCTCCTGACCAAAGCCGACGGTACCAAATTTGGCAAAAGTACCTCGGGCAACATCTGGCTCGACCCCGAAATGACTTCACCCTACCGGTTTTATCAATTCTGGATCAATGCCGATGACCGGGATTTGCCCAAGTTTCTGCGCTACTTCTCCTTTAAAACCCGCGAAGAAGTGGAAACCCTGGAAGCCGGCGGCGACATGCAACACATCAAACGGGTGTTCGCCGAAGAAATCACCCAACGCATCCATGGCGCCGATGAGTACCGAAATGTGCTGGCGGTTTCCAACCTGTTGTTCGACCCCAAAGCCGGACCGGATTCCCTCAAAAGCCTCGACTTGCGCGCACTCGCACAGGTAGCCGAGGAAATCCCGTCGCCCGCCGTTCCGTTGGCCTTGATTCAAAACCAGGTGGATCTGCTGGAT
>JAGWYI010000125.1 GCA_018969455.1 Bacteroidota bacterium
CAATTTAATGGTCTTAAACGGGCGTCTTTTTAATAATGACGCCCGTTTGTATTGATATAAAGGCAGCTCCTTTGGCAATACACTGTTCTGCCAAGTATCTTTGCCTCCATGCACCGCATCCTCCAAATTTGCTCGCCCTTCCGCGTATGTGCCGCCTTGTCGGGCTTCCTGCTCATGTACATTCTGCTGCGCGCCCATCTGGTTTCCTTCACGCACGACGAAAGCGCGTCCTTTCTTGGGTTTATGTCCGAATCCTGGCAGGATTTGATCTGGAATGCGCGCAACTGGGGTACTGCCAACAACCATTTGCTGAATACCTGGAGCATGCAGGCGGGTTATGCCCTCTTCGGAGCAAGCGAATGGGCCCTGCGCTGGGGCAGTATGGCCGGTGGTGTGTTGTACCTCAATTTCGGATTGCGCACCCTGCGCCTGTATTTTGAGGATTCCGACCCGTTTTTGATTGCTGCTTTTGTATTGTGGGCTTGTAACCCGTATTTGATCGAATTTTTTGCGCTGGCGCGGGGCTATGGCTGGTGCCTGGGGCTGGAATCGGCCGCCTTGTTTTATACCTTTCGGTCCTTGCAGACGGAAAGTCGGCGCGACATCTGGTATGCTGCAACGGCGTTGAGTGTGGGCATTTTAGCCAATTTTACCTTGCTGGATGTGCTGGCCTGCTGGCTGGTTTTGCTAGCCGTCTTGCACCCGATGCGCCGCTGGGCGGGATTATGGCCGGTTTTTATTCCGATTGTGGCTGTTTTTGTGCTCATCGCCTGGCCGATGTACTGGATTCGCTCCCACGGCGAATTTGAATGGGGCCCGCCTTCTATTTGGGAGACCTGGCGGGTGTTGCTCGAAATGTATGCCTTCAACCCGACTCGGCCGCCCATCATCGGAAAAGTGCTGATTGCCGTTTCAGGAACCTTGGGATTTGCTGTTATATTGCGTCGGAGTATTTTGCGTTATCGTTTGATCGACAAGTCTTTGTGGTCGGCCTGGTTTTTGTTTCTGGGCGTGCTTGCGGTGACGGTTTTGCAGCATATTGTATTGGGCGCCAATTATTTAAGTGGTCGAACGGCGCTTGTTTTGTATCCTTTGCTGGGCTATGTCGTAATTTTTACCTTACACGACCTGCGTTCCGGGCACTGGTGGCGGGCTTTGGCTTTGGCAGCCTTTTGCAATTTTGCCTTACAGGCCAATTTGCGCCGGAGCGCGGAATGGCCCTATGATGCGAATACCAAAATGGCCTTGCTGAAAGTGCACCGCGAGGCAGATCCCCGCCGACCTGCTTTAAGATACGGCGTGGGCTGGAAGCATGCACCAAGCACCCGGTTTTATCAGAAAACATTGAATTTGAATCACATAGCGCCGGTTTTGTATGATTCGAAGCATGATGATGTGCGCTGGCTCAGTTCCGGCAATTTTGAACGCATTTTTGTCATGCCCGAATTTCAAGCGCAGATTCCGGATTCTTTTCAATTGTACCATGCCTATGCACAGGGGGCGCTGTTTCGTAAAAAATAAGTGGATGGAATCCGGGCATTCGTAAAATCAACGGTTCTTTTTAAGCATTTTTTGCCCTAAAAAGCCGAAAATTCCAAGCATTGGTGCCATTTTTGCTTTAAAATACCAATATGACCTACGACGTTGCCACACCCGATGCCTACATCGCCGCGCTGCCCAGCGAACGGCAGGCGCCTATGGAAGCCTTGCGCAAGGTGATTCGCGAAAACCTGCCCGCCGGTTTCGAAGAGACCATCAATTACGGTATGATTGGCTATGTGGTGCCGCACAGCCTGTTTCCATCGGGATACCATTGCAGCCCCGAACAGCCGCTTCCTTTTGTGAACATCGCATCTCAAAAGAACTTTATCGCCATATATCACATGGGCCTCTATGCCGATGCCTCTTTGCTCAGGTGGTTTACGGAAGAATATCCAAAGTACGTTCAAACCAAGCTCGATATGGGCAAAAGTTGTATCCGTTTTAAAAAGCCGGAGCAGATTCCCTTTGCTCTGATTGGCGAATTGATGCAAAAAATGACCCCACAGGACTGGATTGCCTGTTATGAGGAACAGCTCAAGCGCGGCTGATTTCTGCCGGAATTTTTGCCATTTTTTCCTTCACAATGAGGTGGATCATGTACATCATTCCGATGGTAATCAGCATGGTAGCACTTACCACGATGCCGAGGATGGGGTAATGCTCCAAGTATCCGCTGGAAGTTTGATGCACAATGGCGCCGGCAATGGCCGAAGCAAAACCGCCCGAAATTTGTGCAATTGATGAATTGATGCCCATGTAGGCGCCCCGGTCGGCGGGGTCGGGCATGGCGCTGGCCAGGGCCGAAGCCGAAATCATCCGCGAGGTGATGCCCACAAACATCAAGGCATTGATGACCACCACCAGCCACAAGGGCGATACGCCCAAATTGGTGTAAATGAGCACCATAAGCATGGTAAACAGGGTTCCAGCCAGAAAAACAGGGTATTTTCCCACCCGATCGGCCAGTTTGCCAAGCAGGGGGCCGGCAAACAAGGTGGTTACACCGGTCACCAGGTATACCACGGGCAAATGATCCAGGGTGATTCCCAGGTTGTTGACCGCAAAAGCGCTGCCGAAAGGCATGAGCATAAAGCCGCCGGTAGAAAGCAGCACCGTGGCCGCAAAGCCTCTGAGATACAAAGGATTGGAAACGGTTTTGATCAAATGCGCCATCGGAGATTGGGTTTGCTGCAATTGCAAATGATCGGCAACCGGCTCCATTTTGAGAAACAACAGGATGAAAAACGGAATTCCCAGGCCCACAATGAGCAAAAACGGTGCGTGCCAGTCGAACTGGTTGGCCAAATACAGGCCGATGGGCAAACCCAGTACCTGACTGGCAGCAAAGGCCATTTGGGTAAAACCCATCACCCGTCCGCGTACCTGCATGGGAAACAAATCGGTGATGACCGCAAAAATCACCGAGCCGATGACCCCGCCAAAAATGCCGGTTACCACCCGGGCAAGGAGTAGAAATTCGTAATTCGGGGCAATTCCGCACAAAAAAGTGCCCAGGATAAATCCGGTATAAAAAAACAGCAAAATCTTTTTTCGGTCGAAACGGTCGGCGAAGCCTGCCGCCAACAGCCCGGAAATGCCTGCACTGAACGCGTAGGCCGAAACAACAAAGCCAAATTGTTGGGTATTGATGTGCAAAATGGGCAACAATTGCGCGCTCAGCGGCGACAGCACCATAAAATCGAGGATAATGGTAAATTGGAGGAAAGAAAGGGCCGCAATAATGAAAATCTGGTAAGGGGTAAAGGTTTTGTTTTCAGACATAAATTTCAGATGTAACAGGGTAAAAAGGTATCGAAAGGAAGGCTTTCGCATCACATAACCCGGTTTGACCAAAAATTGTTCCGGCGTTTTTGGGTGGCGATGGGGCGCGGTTAAATTTAACCCTCATACCAGGGTCTTATCGAGTATCCTGTGCGTTCCTGGTGTTCATTTCCGCCGTAAATGATTGTTTTTGATTTCACTCTACCCTCTGCGATGGTGGAGAAAAACTCCATCCCCTTTAAAAGTTTCGGAAGAATCGTTTGTGTGGATTTTACCTCAAAAACATCAAACCCGCTTCCTCGTTTGGTGAGCAAGTCTACCGCATGCCCCTGCGCATCTCTCCAAAACCAATATTCCTTTAATAAATACTGGTGGTGGTTTTTCTTTAGCATTTCTGCGATTACAAGATTTTCGAAAAAACTTCCAATCAATGTGAAATCATCAAGGTCTGCCGGTGATCTAAAGCCAAGCAGGAAACTGGCCAATCCGGTGTCGTAAAAGTATAGTTTTGGTGACTTTACGATGCGTTTGCTGAAGTTCTCAAAGTAGGGTGGAAGTAAAAACAGGATATAACTGCTTTCCAAAATGGAGATCCAGGATTTGGCTGTTGGTTGGGAAATGCCGCATTCCAATGCCAAATTACTCAAATTCAGCAATTGACCCGTTCTGGCAGCACACAAACCAATGAAATTTCGAAACCGTTGGATATCCTGGATATTTGTTAAGGTACTTACATCACGTTCCAGATAAGTTTGCACGTAATTTGAGTAAAAAATGGAAGGATCAAGTTGCCTGTCATAAACAGTTGGATAAAAGCCTTTGTAAATCAAGGATTTCCAATCAGATTCCAAACTACCGGATCCTTCAAGTTCCGTTGCGTCAAACGGTAAAAGTTTGAACAGGGCTACCCGACCTGCCAGGCTTTGCGTAATGCGTTCTAGGAGTTGGAAATTCTGGGATCCTGAAATTATATATTGTCCCATTTTACCATCGGCATCTACTTTGGTTTGCAAATAAGAAAACAGGGATGGTACCCGTTGCGCCTCATCAATGATCACTTCGGAATTGTATTTGGCCAAAAATCCGAGCGGATCCGTTTCCGCAAAAAAACGATCGTCGGTGTTTTCCAAAGAAACGTAACGATAGTCTGGCAACATGTTTCTCAAAAGGGTGGTCTTCCCTGATTGCCGAGGTCCCGTGAGCGCTAAAACAGGAAATTTGTCCAACATGGATCTTATCTTGCTTTCAATGGTTCGGTTTACGTATTTCATCTGAAATTTTTAGCATAAGAGTAGTGTATTTTGAATTTACACGGAAAATATTTTGAATTATCCGGTTTTAAATTTTGAATTTGCACGGAAAATATTTTGAATTTGCACGGAAGTAATTTGAATCCCCCGATTTTGTTGCACATGTCGGGGATATTTCCTTTCTTCCCGCTCTTAAATTTTCTGGAAATGATGTCTGATTTTCAAATAAAAGCCCAGGCGGAAACATACGATGTGATCATCATCGGCTCGGGCGCGGGCGGCGGCATGGCGGCCTACGAACTCACCAAAGCAGGCGCCAAAGTTTGTCTGCTCGAGGCCGGGCAGCATTTTGATCCGGCGGATCCTCAATACATTACCCAATTAAAATGGGCGTATCAGTCCCCCCGGCGCGGCGCAAGCACCCGCAACCGCCCTTTCGGCGATTTTGACGCGGCTTACGGCGGCTGGGACATTGAAGGAGAGCCCTATACCACGAAAGGCAATACCCGGTTTCGCTGGTTTCGCTCGCGCATGCTGGGCGGACGTACCAACCACTGGGGCCGCATCAGTCTGCGATTCGGGCCGCAGGATTTCAAGCGCCGCAGCATCGACGGGCTGGGAGAAGACTGGCCGATTGCTTACGAGGATGTAGCGCCCTTTTACGATGAAGTAGACCGCCTGATCGGGGTATTTGGCTCGGTTGAAAACCTGCCCAACGATCCGGATTCCATTTTTTTGCCGCCTCCCAAGCCGCGTTTGCACGAATTGATGCTGATGAAATCGAACAAGCGCATCGGTGTGACCACCATTCCCTCGCGTTTGAGCATTTTAACCAAAAAAATCAACGACGAACGCGGCGTTTGTTTTTATTGCAGCCAATGCGGGCGCGCCTGTATGGCCTATGCGGATTTTTCTTCTTCTTCCTGCCTGTGTAAACCCGCACTGAAGACCAACAACCTGGAAATCCGGTATTTCGCCATGGCCCGCGAGGTGCTCACCGATGCCCAAACGGGTCTTGCCACGGGCGTTTCTTATGTGGACAAGCAAACCATGGAGGAAAAAACGGTGAAGGGCAAAATTGTGGTGCTGGCTGCCAGTGCCTGCGAATCGGCGCGTTTGCTGCTCAATTCCAAATCGGCCCGTTTCCCGGAAGGCCTGGCCAATTCCTCCGGTGTGGTGGGCAAATACCTGCACGATTCCACGGGCGCAAGCCGGGGCGGTATTGTTCCGGCCTTGTTCGACCGCAAGCGCTACAACGAAGACGGCGTGGGCGGTATGCATGTGTACTCACCCTGGTGGCTCGACAACAAAAAACTCGATTTTCCGCGGGGTTACCACATAGAATACTGGGGCGGATTCGACATGCCGGCCTACGGTTTTGGTTGGGGGATAGAGGAAGAAAACGGACTGTTTCCGGGCCGCGATGGCAAGCCCAAGCCTGCGGGCGGCTACGGCGCGGGCCTGAAAGACGACTATCGGCGCTTTTACGGGGCCTACATCGGCATGGCCGGTCGTGGCGAAGCAGTGGCCCGGGAAGACAATTATTGCGAAATAGACCCCAATAAAGTAGATAAATACGGCATTCCGGTGCTGCGTTTCCACTACAACTGGTCGGATTACGAGCGTTTGCAGGCTAAACACATGCACGACACCTTCGAGCAGATCATGCACGAAATGGGCGCGGTGCCTTTGGGCAAAAAACCGGGTCCGGAAGACGAATACGGCCTCAATTTGCCCGGGGAAATCATCCACGAGGTGGGTACGATCCGCATGGGCAAGGATCCGAAAAAATCGGCACTCAACCAGTGGCAACAGGCGCATGACGTCAAAAACCTGTTTGTAGTAGATGCTGCGCCCTTCGTGTCCCAGGGTGACAAAAACTGCACCTGGACTATCCTGGCGCTCTCCATGCGGGCCTCGCGCCACATAGCCGATTTGCGCAAATCGGGTCAAATTTAATAAACGTATCAAAATCAGTCGTTTATGAAACGCAGAAACCTTTTAAAAGGCATCGGAATGGGTTCGCTGGGCTTGTTGGGATTTTCCACCAAAGCGCCTGCTGCGGAATTGTTGCATCCGTTTGCCCTTGAATTGGATAAAAAAGACCCGATTTTTGAGCAGTTCGGGCGCACGGAGGACGAAAAAAAGCGAGACGCCAAATTGTTCGCCGAGCAATTTTTTACCAAATCCGAAATGAAAACCATCACCGTTTTGGTGGATATCATCCTCCCGCGCGACGCGCGCTCGGGCAGCGCCTCCGAGGCTGGCGTGCCGGAATTCATCGAATTTATGGCCAAAGACCGACCCGATGAGCTCCAAACCCCCTTGCGTGGCGGATTGCGCTGGCTCGATCACCAGGCCATTGCGCGTTTTGGCAAAATATTTACCGACATCCATGCTGCACAACGCATTGAAATAGTGGATGACATCGCCTATCCCGGCAAAGAAAAGCCGGGCATGAGCCAGGGCGTTTCCTTCTTCAATTTGATGCGCAACCTCACGGCCTCCGGCTTCTGGAGTTCCAAAATGGGCATTGAAGACATTGGTTATCAAGGCAATGTGCCCAACCAGTGGGACGGCGTTCCGGAGGATGTGCAGCGCCAGTACGGACTATTGTAATCATCTGAAATTCAAATAATTAATCCTTTTAAAATGGTTTCACGCCTTCTTTTTTTGTTGCTCTTGTGCGCGGGAGCCCCTTTGTACGCGCAAAAGTCTTTTCCCGATCAATGTGCCGGTGTGTGGAATGGGACAATGTATATTTACAGTCGGAGCAAACTTGTAGACAGTGTAGGGGTACGCTTCACCGCAGCCCCCAAGTCGCCGGGGGTGTGGACCTGGAAAACCGAGTACCTTTCCGAAAAACTGCCCATGACCAAAGATTATGTGTTGAAAGTACAGGATGCTGCGAAAGGCCGCTATGTGACCGACGAGGGGGATGGCGTGGAAATACATGAATTTGTGTTTGGCAACAGCATGTATTCCCTGTTCGAAACCGGCGGGCTGGTGTTGAGTTCCATGTATCAATTGCAAGGGAATACCCTGCTTTTTGAGGTCAGTTCGGCGGAAAAACCGGAAGCAGGAACGGCTGAGGTATTGAATTACCACATGAACAACTTGCAACGGGTGGTTCTGCGGCGGGAGTAAGCCTTGTGCGAGGCCAAAAACGGGGCATGCTGCGATTGCTTTCCCCGGCGTTTTCATTTTTCAGGAATATGGGTTTGCGTCTTTGGGTTTATAATAAATGAAAAAATCGTATGCGTTTTCATTTGATTTTGTGTTTTTTATGTGTTTTTGTTTTTAAGTTGCAGGGGCAATCTTTCGAAACCTATTTCACGGGCGATACGGCCGATGTGGTAACCCGCCTGGCAGGCGGGGTGGTTTTGATGGGTGGGGGTGTTGAAAATGATGAGGCCATGCGCTGGTTTTTGAGGCGCTGCGGCGGCGGCGATGTATTGGTGCTTCGGGCTGGCGGCGGCGATGGATATCAGGATTATTTATACAAAGAATTGGGTATTTCGGTAAATTCGGTGGAAACCATCGTGTTTCACAGCCGGGAAGCAGCCTTTTTGCCTGAAATTGAATCAAAAATAAAGGCAGCCGATGCGCTGTGGCTGGCAGGCGGAGACCAGTCCAAATATTTGCTTTATTGGAAAGATACCCCGGTTCAAACGGCCATTCAGTACCTGATTTCGGAAAAAAATGCGCCAGTAGGAGGAACGAGCGCTGGAATGGCAGTGTTGGGGCAGGCTTATTTTGCTGCGTATCTGAACACCGTAGGCAGCAGGGCGGCCTTGCGAAACCCGTATGCGCCGGAGGTAAGTTTGGGTTACGACGACTTTATTCGGCATCCCGATTTGGAGCATATAATTACCGACACGCATTACGATGAGCGAAACAGGAAGGGCCGCCACGTTGTATTTATGGCCAGGTTGATGCAGGATTATGGAATTCAACCGATTGGAATCGCTTGCCAAACAGGCGCCGCAGTATGCATGGATACCAGTGGATGGGCGCAGGTTTTTGGAAATTTCCCAAAAAGTTCGGATTTTGCCTATTTTATTCGGGTAAACCCCAAGCATCCGGAGGGGCCGGAGCGATGTAAGGCGGGCAAGTCATTAAACTGGAACTGCCGGGGCCAGGCATTGGAGGTGTATGTTTTACCGGGAACCTTGAACGGTTCGGAAGGCATCCAGCTAAAAGATTGGCGGAGATTTAGGGGGAGTAATTTTCAAAAATACAATTGGTGGGTCCAGAACGGGCATTTAAAAACCAGGAAAACGACCAATTAAAGGAAGATAAATTCATGCAAGTGAAAAAGAGGCCGACAAAACCGAAAAGCAATGGCCTGATTGCGCCCGGCATGCGCAAAACAAAGGCGGCCGAGCAGCCACAGGATCCCTGGGCTTCTCAGCGTTTGCTTTGCAGGAAGTTGTCGCACTGGATATTTACAGATTTTGAGCAGGCCCGCCAAGCGCTTGAGCAGTTGGGCCGGGGAATTACGACCAAAACCCCGCTTGATATTCAGTTGCAATATCAGCGCAGCGCAGCATTTCTCGACAATCAATGGAACCGCCTGGATTCGGCGGCTTCCCACATCCGGAGGGCGATTTCCATTGGCGAAACCTTGTCTGACACGGCTGCTTTGATCGAATTATGGTCTGATTTGGCGGCCATTCAGCTCAACAGCCGCGACTGGGCGGCGACCCAGGAGAGTCTGGACAGGGCGCGGCATTATCAGGATGAGCATACGGCTCCTGCATTGAAGGCGCATATTG
>JAGWYI010000126.1 GCA_018969455.1 Bacteroidota bacterium
TTCACAAACAATAAGAATAGAGGGTTTTTCTGTCAACTCTGCAACAGGTCTTTCTAAGCTCGGTTCTTTTCTCCGTTGAGACTTTAATTGTTCACGGTGCTTTTGCTTTGCTGCTTTCTGTTCAGCTTTTTTGTCCTTCATTTTCATTTTCTGTCAAGAAAAATTTTAGGTTATCAAAAAAGCCAAGAAATGGAACTGCACCATATTTTCCCTTGATATAGTTGTCTTCAAAAGGCTCTGTTTTTCTTACTTCATCTGATTTAAAGTCAGCTAAGGAGTAAAGCTTTGCTTCACCATATTTATTTTTGTTTGTGAACCAAGTTTGGTCTCTTCTAAATAGACCTGAGCTTAATAAGTTTGTGTCGTGTGTATTAAAAATCAATTGTGCATTCTTCTTGTTAAACTCATTTGAGTTAAAAAGTGAAACGATTTTACAAACCAAATTTGGATGAAGTTTTGAGTCTAACTCATCAACCACTAGAGTGTAACCATTTTCAATAACATCGAGAATAGGACCTGTAAGAGCGAAAAACTTTCTAGTTCCAGACGATTCATCATCTTCTAATGAAAAGCTAACACTTCCTACTGATTTTAAGTCTTCGTTATATTTTTTATGCATTGTTAATACGTCAGATACATATTCTTTTTTTTCTTCTCGCACTTCTCTAATTAATTTCTCCTTGAGTTCTTTTGGCATTCCCTTGGGAAGACTTTCAAGGTCAAGTTTTTGTAGTTCGATATCTTGAATTCCTAAATCAGCGGCTTTCAATAGTTCAAGAATTTTCACTTTATGTTTAGGGTCTTCGGTTTTACCCATAGTGAAACCCTGGTATCCTGATTCTTTTAATCCTGACAAGGTTTTAAGTCTTTTGAACCAATCTAAAACATTGATTGCAGTCTTCTCATTGAATTGAGCGGCTACAGAAATTAATAAAGCATTGTCTCGAACTAAACCTTCCTTGACAACAGTATTGCCTTTGGTGAAACTTCGTTCGTGAGTATTGAAGATGCTTCCTTCTCTATAAAAAAGTTCAACTTCTTTTGTTTTTGGTTTGTGATAAAGCCACTCAGATACAATCTTTTCAGTTGTCGCTTCAAAACCATAACGATAAAGCACATTTTTGTGAACGAAAATGATTTCAAATTCAGATGGTTCGTTTTCTGTATGTGTGCTTAGTTTAAAAGGCTCAACTTCAATAGTCTCACCTTTTTGGCTTTCCTTTGAACTATTGATTACGAAATATCGCATAAATGCAAATGCGTCAAGCAACTTGCTTTTGCCACTCGCATTTGCACCATAAATAACTGCACTTTTGAGGAGTCTTAGTCCAAAGCTGTCATTTATTACAATGTTTTCGTGCTCTCTAGTGTCTTTATCGTAGTTGGAAGCAATAAGGCTCAAAGTCGCTTTGTCCTTAAATGTCCTAAAGTTTTTAATTGAAAATTGCAGAAGCATCTTTTTGTTTGTTTTTGATTATTTTCCTGCAAAGATAGTCTTTATTTTGTAATTTCAAGTAAAATAAAAGTCATTTTTGATTATTTTGGCTCGAAAACTTTGTTTATGTTGCATTTTTACGCTTGCCGGTAACAAGTAAATATACGTACTTATAGCATTCACCTGATAAAATAAGTTGAATGCCCCCAATCTCCAAGCATCCACCAGCTTCAATTTCATTAACCTAATCATGAATAGATTACGCGCAGACAGGTACCACTAAGGCTTTCAAAACAATACAAAATGCGAATTGCACAATATTTATACTTTACACCGCCAGATTTTGTGCATAACGATCGTCATAAATCATTATAAATCATCGGAATCCATCCTAATTTATCCACAAAATCCGGCGAATCCTGGTATAAAAGCCCTCATCTGTACAATACAAAATGCGTACTTCGGATTTTTCCTTGCCTGTGGAAAATACAATATAAAAAATCCAAAATTTGGGTATACATGCGTATAATTATCAAAATTTAAATCTTAAATCCTACTTTCGCGCAACAAGATTCTGAATTCCAACCATGCTTCGCAATTTTTCACATAAAATCTGGATCATCGCCGCAGCCGTCCTGTCCTCGCTGGCACTGACAGCCTATTTTACCCAAAAAACGCACACCAGCGAGCAGGAACTTCCGGAAACGGTGGATTACAATTTCCACATCCGACCGCTGTTGTCCGACCGCTGTTTCGCCTGCCACGGCCCCGATGAAAAAAAACGGCAAGCCGGTCTTCGGCTCGACACACCGGAAGGCGCATTTGCCGCCCTCGGGGACAAAAAAGACCATTTTGCCATCGTTCCCGGCCATCCCGAACAAAGTACCCTCGTTCAACGCATCCATGCCGCCGACCCGGAAGAACGGATGCCGCCCGCTGCTACCCACCTGAACCTGACCGAATACGAAAAAGCCCTGCTCCAGCGCTGGATCGAGCAAGGCGCGGTGTATGCGCCGCATTGGGCATTTACCCCTCCCGTAAAAGCCCCCCTTCCAAAAGTACGGCGCAACAACTGGGCCCGCAATGAACTGGATGTTTTTTTGCTGGCTAAAATGGAAGAAAAAGGCCTGAAACCTGCCCCGGAAGCCGAAAAAAACCGCTTGCTCCGCCGACTTTGCTTCGATATTACCGGTTTGCCCCCTACCCCGCAACAAATGCAGCAGTTCTTGCAGGATACCCGCCCCGATGCTTATGAACGCATGGTGGATACTTTGCTCGCCTCCCCCGCGTACGGCGAACGCATGACCATGAACTGGCTCGACCTTGCCCGCTACTCCGACACCCACGGCTACCAGGATGATTTGCCCCGTATTATGTGGCCCTGGCGCGATTGGGTGATCCAGGCGTTTAATACGAATATGCCTTATGATCAATTTGTTAGTTGGCAATTGGCGGGTGATTTGCTGCCCAATGCCACCAAAGCCCAGATTTTGGCCACCGGATTCAACCGCAACCACAAAATCACCCAGGAAGGCGGCGTCATCGACGAAGAATACCGCGTGGAATATGTGGCCGACCGCACAAATACCTTTGGCAAGGCTTTTTTGGGCCTTACTGTGGAATGCGCGCGCTGCCATGACCATAAGTACGACCCGATTCCCACCCGCGATTATTACGCTTTATCCGCCTTTTTTAACAATGTGCCGGAAAAAGGTTTTGTGCCCAATTTGCAAACACCGGAACCCTGGATGGCCATTACCAGCGCGGATTTGGGCGCCGATTTGCCGTTTTTAAACGCCCAAGAGGCATTTAAAACACCCAAAGACACCCTGCGCCTGATGGTGATGGCCGAACAAAAAGGACATGGACCGCGCCCCACTTTTATCCTCCGACGCGGCCAATACGACCAGCACGGCGATTCCGTTCAGGCAAGCGCACCCAGGGCGATTTTACCCTGGGACGCAAATTTACCCGCCAACCGACTCGGATTGTCGCAATGGCTGTTCGATCCAAAGCACCCGCTTACGGCCCGCGTGACCGTCAACCGCATTTGGCAGGAAATTTTCGGGCGCGGGATTGTCGCCACGCCCGATAATTTCGGCATGCAGGGCGCCTTGCCCACCCATCCGGAACTGCTCGACTGGCTCGCCTGCGACCTGCAGGAACACCATTGGGACCTCAAACGCCTGATTCGGCAAATGGTAACCAGCGCTGCTTACCGCCAAAGTGCCGAAATCAGCGCCGATCAATTGGAAAAAGACCCCGAAAACAAGTGGCTCGCGCGCGGGGCAAGTTATCGTTGGCCGTACGAATTCATCCGCGACCAGGTTTTGGCCACCAGCGGACTGTTAATTCCCCAAATTGGCGGTCCATCGGTAAAACCATACCAACCGCCCGGCCTCTGGGAAGAAATTTCGACCGAAAAAACAGCCAATGCATTCCGGGGCGAGTTTTCATACGTCCCAGATACCAGCGCTGCAAAAATGTATCGAAGAAGCATTTATACATACAACAAACGCACCATACCACCGCCAGGCCACCTCATTTTCGATGCGCCCATGCGCGACCTGTGTACGCTCACCCGCACGCGCACGAGCACACCCCTGCAAGCCCTGGTGCTGCTCAATGACCGGCAAGTGTTGGAGGCGGCGCGGGCTTTGGCGCAATTTTATTTGAAAAATACCCCTGCTGATCAAAAAGAAACGGCCATTTCTGCCGCTTTTGAGCGCATTGTTTGCCGAAAACCACAATCCGGCGAGCAAAAATCGCTTACCGCTTTTTACCGCCAACAAGAACAACATTACCGCGATCAACCATCAGCCGCCCGGGAATTATTACAACAAAGCGGCCCCTACCCCATCGATACCACCCTCAACCCCGCCGAAACCTGTGCCCTGATGCTGAGCATCCAGATTTTATACAACCTCGACGAAGTACTCTCCAAAACCTAAAACGATGGAAAAAGAACAATTAGACCACTTTTTGCACCTCAATCGGCGGAGTTTTTTGGCGAAAACCGCGATCGGCATCGGCAGCCTGGCACTCGGATCGCTGCTGGATGCCTGCGAACGCGGAGAAACCGAGGCGGTAAATGCCTTGTTGCCCCATTTTGCGCCAAAAGCAAAACGCGTGATTTACCTGTTTCAAAGTGGCGCGCCCTCCCAATTGGAGCTGTTCGACTGGAAACCCAAACTCCGGGAAATGCACGGCCAGGAACTTCCTGCGAGCGTGCGCCAGGGCCAGCGCCTGACCGGGATGACGGCCAATCAAACCAATTTCCCGCTCATTGGCTCTAAAATTGACTTCAAACAATACGGCAGCAACGGCGCCTGGGTAAGCGATTTGATGCCACACACGGCCAAAATAGTCGATGAATTGTGCATCATCCAAACCATGCACACCGAAGCCATCAACCATGACCCGGCGGTCACGTTTTTCCAAACCGGCAACCAGCAACCCGGCCGGCCGGCCATCGGCTCCTGGATGAGTTATGGCCTGGGCAGCGAAAACAGCAATTTGCCTGCTTTTATCGTGTTGCTTTCGCGCGGTCAAGGCAACATCCAGCCGCTTGCTTCCCGGGTATGGGGCAGCGCCTTTTTACCCTCCATACACCAGGGTGTGCAATTGCGCGGCGGCGCCGATCCCGTGCTTTACCTGAAAGATCCGGCAGGTTTGGATAGCCTCAGCCGCCGCCAAATGCTGGATGAAATCGCTCATTTAAACCAAAAACACCTGGAGGCGTTTGGCGACCCCGAAACAGGCACCCGCATCGCCCAATATGAACTCTCCTACCGCATGCAAACGGCGGTACCGGAATTGATGGACATCAGCCGGGAGCCCGACCAAAGCTTCCGCATGTACGGCGCCGACGCCATGGTGCCCGGCACTTTTGCCGCCAATTGCCTGTTGGCGCGGCGGCTTTCCGAACGCGGCGTGCGCTTTGTGCAATTATACCACATGGGCTGGGACGCCCACACCGATGTGACCGGCATGACGAGCCGCCTCGCCAAAGACGTAGATCAGGCTTCGGCAGCATTGATTACCGACCTGAAACAAAGGGGTATGCTGGAAGACACGCTGGTAATATGGGGCGGCGAATTCGGCCGCACCAATTATGGCCAGGGCAAAATAACCGACAATTACGGCCGCGACCACCATCCGCGCTGCTTTACCATCTGGATGGCGGGCGGTGGGGTAAAACCGGGCATGGTGTACGGCAAAACCGACGAATTCGGGTACAATATTGAAGAAAACCCGGTGCATGTGCACGATTTTCAGGCAACTTTGATGCACCTCATGGGCATCGACCACGAACGCTTCACCTATCTGTACCAGGGCCGCCGCTTCCGGCTTACCGATATTTCGGGGAAAGTGGTACAGGATATCATCAGCTGAGGTAATGCAAAGACGCGATTTTACCAAAACCATATTCGCCCTCGGCGCGCTGGCTTCACTCCAACGCTTCCGAAATCCGAATGACCCCATTATCGGACATGGCGATTTCCGATACAAAATCGATACCCGCTGGTGTCAGGCCATTCCCGAACTGTACCCGGTGAAGGACTGCCACGAAATGGCGATGGACCGCAGCGGGCGCATTTACATGAGCACCAACGACACCCGCAACAACATCCTGGTTTTCGACCAAAACGGGAAGGTGCTCGATGCTTTCGGACGCATGTACCCGGGCGCGCACGGGCTCACCCTGCACGACGAAAACGGCGAAGAATTTCTGTATCTTACCGATTATGAACGCAATGCGGTGTTCAAACTCAACCTGAAAGGGGATCTAATCCAAAGTTTCCACGAGCCGGTGATGACCGATTTGTATCCCAACAAAACCGATTTCCACCCCACCGAAACCGCCATTGCACCCAATGGCGATGTGTACATTGCCGACGGTTACGGGCTCGATTACATCCTGGTTTACGACGCAAAGGGCCGTTTTAAATTTCATTTTGGCGGAAAAGGTACCCACCCGGGCGCGCTGAACAACGCGCACGGTGTAGCACTCGACTACCGAAAGCCCGATCAACCCTGTGTATTGGTCAGTTCAAGGGCCGATAATGTGCTGAAACGGTTTGCGCTCGACGGTACCTTTCTCGAAGCCATCCCCCTGCCGGGCGCCTACATTTGTCGCCCCGTGGCGCATGGGAAAGCCGTTTATTTTGCCGTTTTAATCAGCAAATTGCCCTGGGACAGTCAATCGGGCTTTTTGTGCATCCTCGATGAAAACAACAAACTGGTTTCTGTGCCTGGGGGCAGCGACCCGAAGGCGCTGGAAGCTGAAAGACCCTTGTATCAAACCGTTCAGGTGTTCAAACACCCCCACGATGTGCTGGTAGACGCCGATGAAAACCTGTATGTAAGCCAGTGGAATGCAGGCGGCCTGTATCCATTTCGATTAAAACGGGTTTTATGAAAATGCGACTGACAATCATTGGTCTTTTTTGCCTCGGAATCTGTCGGGCCCAGGAATTCAGTCTGGCGCCGCCGCAAATCCATTGTAGCAGCGATTTTTTTGAAAAAAACACCCAGATCAGCCTGGATTTCGCCCTGGAAGGCGCACAAATCCAGTATTCACTGGATCAGGGTGTGCATTGGAAATTGTACCGAAAACCGATTTTGTGCAAAAAAAGTACGCTTATTCAGGCAAAAACACTGCATCCTGATTACCAGACCAGCGCCATTGTCGAAAAAGCAGTGCTCCGTAAAGGCCTGCCGTTCGGGTTTTTGTCGCCCCTGAAGCAAGCACCCGCTGCGCCATACACCGGAAAAGAAAAACCCGAGCGAATGCTGGTCGACGGACTGGCGGGCAGCACCAATTTGAACGACGGTCGCTGGCTCGGCTTTCGCAGCAACATGGAACTGGAAGGCGGATGGATCAAAGGCCGAAAAGTGAAAGCCGCCTACATCAGCACCTGTATTTCCCGGGGCAGCTGGATTTTTCCCCCTGCCTCAATCACCGTGTTTGGCGCCAATGGGGGCGGGTCATTTCAGGAAATCGGGAAACTTGCCTTGCGCGACCAACGCGCCAACAACGGGAAACAGGTGTTCAGGGTCGCTTTAAAGCCTGGTAAATGGCAAAAAATCAGAATTTCCGTGGAAGCCTGGGGCCCCTTGCCGGATGACCATCCCGGAAAAGGCAATCCTGCCTGGTTGTTTTTAGATGAAATATTGCTCGATTGATGGATGCTGTTTTAAATATATTTGGCAAAAGCCACGTGTTGTGGCTGCATTTGCCCATCGGAATTTTGTGTTTTGCCCTTCTCCTGCGCGTCTATGCGCGCCTGCGTGGGCAGGACTGGCAGGCAGTGCTCGGTTTTTGTCTGGCTTGCGGGGCCATAAGCGCGCTTGTTTCGGCGACTTCAGGCTATTTGTTGGCGCAAAATGGCGCTTATGATGCTGAGTTGGTGCAAAAACACCAATATTGGGGCATCGGGGCCGCGTTTTTAAGTATTTTGAGTTGGTGGGGCTACCGCAAATCCTACGGTTTTGTCTTGCAAGGCTTGTCCATCATAGCCATTGCTGTGGCCGGGCATCTGGGCGGCAGTTTGACGCATGGAAGCGATTTTTTGTGGCAAATAGAGGCCGTAAAGGAGGAAAATACAGCAAACATACATCCGGAACAGCCTGCTTTTACGGCGCTCATTCAACCGATTTTAAAAGCCAAATGCGTGCGTTGCCACCAAAGTGGCAAGCAAAAAGGCGAACTTTCCATGGAATCGCTGGAAGCCATGCTGAAAGGCGGTAAACATGGCCCGGCCCTGACGCCCTTTTCCGACAAAAGCCTGATGCTGGAGCGGGTTTTGCTGGCGCCGGAAGCCGAAGCGCACATGCCTCCCCGTGGAAACACCGCCCTCAGCCCACAGGAAATCCGGATTTTGAAAGAATGGATCCTCAAAGGCGCCTCGGATACCTTGAAAACAGCCGCCCTGGAAGCCTGGCAGGCCGAACAAAAGCCGCGCAACCCGGTGTGGGATTTGCCAATTCAGGCGCCGTCTGCAGCCAAACTGCAGGAATTGCAAAAACAGGGCATTTGGCTTGATCGGCAAGGCGAAAACAGCCCGTTTTTCAGCGTGAGCATGCCCAATGAGGCCCAATGCACCCAAAAACTGGAAAAACTGGCGCAAATTTCTGAAAACATCATCGCGCTGGATCTGGCCGGTTGCCCCTTGAATGCAGAAGCCTTTGAACAAATTGCGCGCTTTACCAAGCTCCTGCGCTTGCAGCTTGCACGCACGCCCGCGCAGGACAGTTATTTGGAAAAAATTAAAAATTTAAAATATTTAGAATATTTAAATTTAACACAAACAAAGGTTTCCAAAAACGGCATCCTGCATTTGGCCGATATGCCCTGTTTGCAAAAATGTTACCTGGGGCAAAACGGCATTTCAGCGGAGGAACTGGCAGCATTGCGCCCGCATTTTCCGCACACCCGGCTGGAAGGGGAAGCAGCGCCCGAAAATGAGGAACAAATTGCGTTGCGTCCGCCCAAAATACTGTATGCCCGCACCTTTTTCGAGGATACGGTTCAGGTTGCGCTCGATTTTCCTTTAAAAACGGTCGGACTATATTATACCCTCAACCAGGCTTCCCCGACCACCCAATCGGCTCGTTACCAGCAGCCACTGGTGTTGAATGAAACAACCACTTTAAAAGCCATCGCCGCCAAAGAGGGCTGGTTACCCTCGCCTGTAGCCGAAGTTTCCTTCATCAAACGCAGCAAAACCCCGCAAAATGTAGTGCTGCTCCACCCACCTTCCCCCAAATACCCCGCTTTAGGCGCGGCGTCCCTCAGCGATGGCAAAATTTCCGATGTGCAAGGGGGCGATACCTGGCTGGGGTATCA
>JAGWYI010000127.1 GCA_018969455.1 Bacteroidota bacterium
AGGCAACGCCAATGGGTGCTGCTTTATGTTAAACTATTTAAAAATAAAAATTAAACATGAAAATTCAAAAAACGCTCTTGAAAGCCATTCTGGCTGGCGTTTCGCTCGCCGCCACCCAAACAGCCTGCGAAAAAGCGCCCGTTGAAAAAATTTCGAATACCAAATGCGTCAAGCCTGACACTCTGGTGGTTCCTACGCATGAAAATCCGCCCGCTTTGCCCAATTGCCCCGCCTGTGGCATGGGCTAAACCAATTCAAATAGTAGCGTGGTTTTTCCTGCAATTGCCTGCAACCTTGATCCCGATTTGATCCAAACTGCCCTCCCTCTTTTCGAAACGGAAAAAGTAGCAGCATTGGAATGGTCTTTTGATGCCGTTTTTTCATCGGAGCCTCTTCCCAACTGGTTCCATGAATTGATCCAGGTTTACAGCAAAGGCGAGCGACTCATCGGCCATGGGGTCTTCTTTTCCCTGTTCTCCGGTAAATGGTTGCCCGAACAGTCGGAATGGCTCCAAAATTTGAAAAGATACTGCCAAATTTACCAATTCGACCACATTACCGAACATTTCGGGTTTATGACCGGCGCCGATTTTCACAAAGGCGCTCCCCTCAGCATCCCCTACAACCAAAGTACCCTGGCCATTGGCCGCGACCGACTCTTGCGCATCAGCCAGGCATGCAATTGCCCAGTCGGATTGGAAAATTTGGCTTTTTCTTATAGCCTCGATGAGGTGAAACGACATGGGGCCTTTCTCAATGAATTGCTGGAACCCGTCAACGGATTTATTATCCTCGACTTACACAATGTATTTTGTCAACTGCACAATTTCGACCTGGATGCAAAGGATTTACGCGCACTCTACCCACTGGAACGCGTACGAGAAATCCACATTTCCGGTGGAAGCTGGGAGTTTACCCGGATTCAGCCTGAAAAACCTGTGCGACGAGATACCCATGATGATTCCGTCCCAAAAGCGGTATTCGATTTGCTGAAAGATGTCTTGCCGTGTTGCCCCAACCTGAAATACGTGGTCATGGAACAACTGGGCACAGCCCTGCATACCCAGGCACAACGAGATGCTTACAGGGCCGATTTTTACACCATGGAGCGTATCCTTACGCAGGCACAGCCCAAAATACCGGCAAAAAATAACTTCGTTCCACCCGTATTGCCACCTTTGGGAAACCCAATAGAAGATTTGGCGCTGTTCGAACAACAACGCATCCTTTCAAATATCCTGGAAAATGCCCTTGATTATCAAGGGGCTTTGAATCAATCTCTGCTGGCAAACAGCGATTGGGACATCGAACACTGGAACCCCGCTATGCTTGAAACTGCCGTGGCCATTGCGCGAAAATGGAAAAATGGCTGGTAAACTCCTATCGATTCGGGAGTCGGAACTTCGCCGGATAGGTTGTATGCGTGCTTGTTCTATACCAGTATCCATCCTGATTTATCCACAAAATCCGGCAAATCCTGGTATAAAACGCAGCCTGTACTTTTTTCAAGTGCAGGCTGTGCGTATTTTAGCTTGGCTGATTATTTTAAATGGTTTACCTTTGTTTTAAAATTAGATTAGTCTAAAAATAAAATACGGCAGGTGAAAATATATTGTCTTTGCTTTTTTTTATTGCTTGGAAGCGGCCTGTCTGCGCAATGGCTATCCCAGGTGCAGCAACTTCGATTGATGCTGCAACCCAAAGAATCAAATTTGAAGGAAGTGGTGGTGAGTGGAACGCTTCAGGCTGTTTCACGCATGCAGAGCCCGGTTCCGGTGGAGGTATATACCCCCAAATTTTTCCGAAAAAATCCGACGCCTGGTTTGTTTGCGGCACTTGAAAACGTGAACGGTGTGCGCCCGCAACTCAATTGCAGCGTGTGCAATACAGGTGACATCCACATCAATGGCATGGAAGGCCCCTACACGATGGTGCTCATCGATGGCATGCCCATTGTGAGCGGACTGTCTACCGTTTATGGTTTAAATGGCATCCCTACTGCCCTCATCGAACGCGTTGAAATTGTGAAAGGACCCGCAGCCACACTCTACGGCTCGGAAGCAGTGGGTGGTTTGATCAACGTGATTACAAGAAATCCCGAAAACGCCCCGTCTTTGGGCCTGGACCTTAATGCAACTTCCTATGGCGAATACAACGTGGATGCAAGTGTGCGGAGCAGGATTGGGCAGGCTACCGGCGTTTTCAGCGGCAATTTTTTCCATTTTCAAAACAGAATTGACCGGAATCAGGACAATTTTACCGACATCACGCTGCAAAAGCGCTTTTCCCTGTTCAATAAATGGCAATTCGGAAAAAATACCCAGCTGGCCTGGCGCTATCTTTGGGAAGACCGCTTTGGTGGAGAAATGCATTGGCAACCCGAGTTTCGGGGAGGCGACAGCATTTACGGAGAACAAATTGGTACGCGCCGCATGGAATTGATTGGAAACGCCCGGCTTGCTGTTGCACAAAACCTGCGGCTATCCTGGTCGTATACCTACCATCAACAGCGCTCGGCCTATGGCAACAAACTGTTCAATGCCGATCAACAAATTGCATTTGCTCAAACGACCTGGAACAAAAAATGGCACGAAAAACTGGATCTGCTGTTGGGCATGGCCCTTCGCTACACCTGGTACGATGACAACACGCCAATAACGGCCAACAGCCAAATGCAAAACAAGCCTTCCGTCATCATGTTGCCAGGCATTTTTGCCCAAAATCAATTCAATTTTAACCCAAAACATACGGTGTTAGCGGGTTTGCGCTACGATTACAATTCCAGGCACGGCAACATTTTTACCCCGCGCCTCAATTATCAGTGGAAACCGGTTTCGGGCCAAACCCTGCGGTTCACCGTGGGAAACGGCTATCGGGTGGCCAATGTATTCAGTGAAGACCACGCTGCACTCACAGGCGCGCGTGAAGTAGTAATCGCAAGCGCTTTACACCCCGAGCGCAGCTGGAACTCCAACCTCAATTATACAGGCCAATTTGTGCCCAAACAAAGTAAAATCGGATTCATCGAACTCGATGCATCTGTTTTTTACACCCGATTCAGCAACCGCATTGTGGCTGATTACCTCAGCGACCCGCAAAAAGTAATTTTCGACAACTTAAAAGGGTACAGCGTTTCACAAGGATTCACCCTCAACCAAACCCTGCATTTTACCAATGGCTTCCAATTGGTGGCCGGATGCACCATTCTGGATGTCTTTATCAAAGAAAAAAACCAATTCGGTATTTCAGAAAAAAGAGCACAATTGCAAGTTTCTCCTTTCTCGGGGACCTGGACCCTGAGTTTACCGATCCTCAACCGGCGCGTAACAATTGATTATACCGGGAATGTGTTCAGTCCCATGCCTTTGCCTGTAGTTCCGGGCGATTTCCGGCCCGATCATTCGCCCTGGTTCAGCATTCAAAACCTGCAAATCGTATATCGGGCAAAACCCGGACTGGAATTTTACGGTGGCGCCAAAAATCTGCTCAATTTTGTTCCAAAATACCCGCTTTTGCGCCCTTTTGACCCATTCGACAAACACATAAACGACCCCATCGGCAACCCGAATGGCTATACTTTCGATACCGCATACAATTACGCAGCTGTTCAAGGCATTCGTTTTTTCGCCGGACTGCGATACACCCGTTTGAAATAAGGAAATCTTCCTAATTTCGCGCGCCTTCAACCATGAATAGCCGCAACCGATTCATTGTTCTAATTCAAACTCATGCAGTCCGATACTTTCGAAGTCATTGGCGGTCAGCCACTTAAAGGTGAGCTCCAGCCACAGGGCGCCAAAAACGAAGCCCTCCAGGTGATCAGCGCCGTGTTGCTTACCGATGAAAACGTAACCATTTCCAACATCCCCGACATCCGTGATGTTAACCAACTCATTGATTTGTTGCGTGGATTGGGTGTTACGGTTGAAAAATTAGCCGCCGACACGTACCGCTTTTGCGCCGGAACGGTGGATATTTCCTACTTGCAATCGGATGCATTCATGAAAGACGCGCAGCGCCTGCGCGGCTCTGTGATGCTGATCGGTCCGCTGCTCGCACGTTTCGGCCGGGCCGTGCTTCCCAAGCCGGGCGGTGATAAAATTGGCCGCCGTCGTTTGGATACCCACTTTCTGGGTTTTCAAAAGCTGGACGCTGAGTTTAAATACGACGATACCGCCGATATCTACTATGTGCAACAGCCGCCCAGCGGCTTGAAAGGCGCCTATATTCACATGGATGAAATTTCGGTTACAGGTACAGCCAACGTAGTGATGGCTGCGGTGCTCACCGAAGGCGAAACCATCATTTACAATGCCGCATGCGAACCTTATTTGCAGCAATTGTGCCGAATGCTCAACAGCATGGGCGCTAAAATTGAAGGCGTGGGATCCAATCGCCTGCACATTCAGGGTGTTACGCAACTCCACGGAACCGACCATCGCTGTTTGCCCGATATGATCGAAATTGGAAGCTTTATCGGTTTGGCTGCCATGACCCATTCAGATATTACCATTAAAAATGCAGGTATCGAGCATTTGGGCATTATTCCATACACCTTCGAAAAATTGGGCATTACCATTGATCGAATTGGTGACGACCTGCACATTCCACCCCACGATCATTACGAAATTGCTACATTCATAGATGGTTCTATACTAACCATTTATGATGCTCCCTGGCCCGGTTTTACCCCCGATTTGATGTCGATTGTGCTGGTTGTTGCCACGCAGGCGCGCGGAAGCGTGCTCATTCACCAGAAAATGTTTGAAAGCCGCCTGTTTTTTGTCGATAAATTGATCGACATGGGCGCTCAAATCATTTTATGCGACCCCCACCGCGCAACGGTAATCGGTTTGGATCACCGCTACCAACTCCGCGGTATCGAGATGACTTCGCCCGATATTCGCGCAGGCCAGGCTTTGTTAATTGCTGCCTTGTCGGCAAAAGGCCGCAGCCTGATTCACAATGTACACCAAATTGACCGCGGGTACCAGTTTATTGACCAGCGTTTGAATGCCATTGGCGCGAACATTCAGCGGGTGTAGGCTGTTTGTTTAAATAAAAACGGCATGCGATATACCCTTGGATTTTCCCCCTGCCCCAATGATACTTTCATCTTTGATGCCATGATTCATGGCAAAATTGATACAGAAGGGATTGAATTTGAAGTGATTATGGAGGATGTGGAAGCACTCAACAACAGGGCTGCAGCTGCTTCCATTCATATTACCAAACTCAGTTACCATGCTTTTGCCCAACTGGCAAACCATTATGTGTTGCTGGATGCCGGCAGTGCCCTGGGCAACAATTGTGGTCCGCTGCTCATCGCAAAAAAAACAATGGACGAAGCCGACATCCAAGATGCAAAAATTGCCATTCCCGGTCCGATGACCACAGCCAATTTTTTATTAAAATATGCTTTTCCCAAGGCTAAACACAAAATTCCCATGGTCTTTTCAGCCATTGAAGATGCTGTGTTGGAAGGTAAAGCAGATGCCGGCTTGATAATTCATGAGAATCGATTCACATATGCGCAAAAGGGGCTGGTAAAATTGGCCGATTTGGGCGAAATTTGGGAACAACGCACCCAAATGCCCATTCCCTTGGGAGGCATCGTGGCGCTGCGAACCATTCCAGCTGTCGATTTGCACAAAATTAATCGGGTAATGCGCCGCAGTGTGGAGTATGCCTTTGCCAACCCAAGGGATGTAATGCCTTTTGTGCGCACACATGCCCAAACGATGGAAGATGCCGTGATGCAGGCACACATTAATTTATATGTATCGCATTTTACGGTCAATTTGGGCGCAATAGGTAGGGAAGCAGTTAGAACCATGTTTGAGGCAGTGCACATGGAAGGAATTGAGGGGGATGTGGAAAAAAATATTTTTTTGAATTAAGAAAAATTCTCATTTCTGGCACGGTTTATGAAATATATAATACTGTGTGTAAGTATTGTTTTTAGAATTGAAGAAATTCGGAGCGCGGGCAAAGGCTCGCGCTTTTTTTTTAAGCTACCTTTTCATAAGGTATACTTTACGCCGCCAGATTTTGTGCATAACGAACTTTATAAATCAGTATAAATCAGCGAAATCCATCCTGATTTATCCACAAAATCCGGCGAATCCTGGTATAACAAGGCATTCTGTCCCCATTTAAGCATAATTCCCGTTGAATGCCGTGCGACTTTTTTACATTTGCCCGATTTTTCACCATCCCTGGCCAAAATTTCCATTTTTCACAAAATCAAAAGCATTACCATGATTATTGGTGTTCCGAAAGAAATTAAAAGCAACGAAAACCGGGTAGCCTTAACCCCCGCAGGCGCACTGGAACTCACCCGCCGCGGGCATACGGTTTATGTACAAAGTACCGCCGGAGTGGGAAGCGGTTTTGAAGACGCCGAATATATTTCAAACGGCGCACAAATTTTGTCTACCGCCGCCGAAGTATGGGCAATTGCCGAGATGATTATGAAAGTGAAAGAGCCCATCCAGGAAGAATATGCACGTTGCCGTCCCAATCAATTGATTTTTACATACTTCCACTTTGCCTCCAGCGAGGAACTTACCAAAGCCATGATCGCCAGCGGCGCCATTTGTTTGGCCTATGAAACCGTAGAAACCCACGACCGCCAATTGCCCCTGCTCATTCCAATGTCGGAAGTAGCCGGTCGGATGGCCATCCAGGAAGGCGCTAAATATCTGGAAAAACCCTCCAACGGCCGCGGTGTGTTGCTGGGTGGCATTCCAGGCGTTGCCCCGGGTAAAGTACTGGTCATTGGCGGTGGAATTGTAGGTACCCAGGCCGCTAAAATGGCTGCCGGACTGGGCGCCCAGGTAACGCTGCTCGATGTAAGCCTCAACCGTTTGCGCTACCTCAGCGATATCATGCCCGCCAATGTAATTACCATGTACTCAAATGAGTATAACATCCGCCGATTGATCCAAACCCATGATCTGATTGTGGGCGCCGTGCTGATCCCAGGGGCCAAAGCTCCTAAACTGATCACCCGGGACATGCTCAAACTCATGCGCCCAGGTACAGTTATTGTTGACGTTGCTGTTGACCAGGGCGGATGTTTTGAAACAACCCGCGCGACTACCCATGCCGACCCAACTTTTATCATTGATGATGTTGTGCATTATTGTGTGGCCAATATGCCCGGTGCTGTACCCTTTACCTCTACCGTGGGCCTCACCAATGCTACCTTGCCTTATGCCATTCAATTGGCACAAAAAGGCTGGCAAAAAGCCTGCACCGACAACAATGAACTCAAACTGGGCCTCAACGTAGTACAAGGCAAGGTTGTATATAAAGGTGTGTCGGATGCATTCGGCTTACCCCTCGAATCTGTAGAATCGGTACTGTAATCCTGCGCCAAGAGTCCGGGACCAAAAATCATTTCGGCCCCGGACTCTTCAATAAACGTTAAATCCAGAACATTACAGAACGCATTCCGTTGTTACATACATGCGTAAAGTATTCGTGCTCCTGGTAAAAGCAGCCGTTTTTTTTACCCTGCTTATGATCCGCCTCGGCGAATGGGATCTGCATTGGATGTATGAACATACCCGATACCGAAAGGACCTGCCTTATTACATCAATACCCTCTCCGGACTTATTCTTTTCTTAATTCTGCTCGATTTTGTACAATTTTTTACCACCAGGTGGTATCGGGTGCGACACAAAATCAAAGGGGATGACAATTTCATCGTTGGCGTCAATCAAATCTATTCCCTCCTGCTCTTTATCGGGGTATTTGCCGGTATTTTGTCTCTGTTCCAAATCAATGTCAAAGAACTTTTTACCTCCCTCTCCATCATCTTTGCCGGCCTCGCCATTCTGACCAAAGATTACATCTCCAATATGATCAACGGCATGATTATCACTTTTGCCGGACAACTCAGCATTGGCGACAATGTGAAAATTGGCCGACATAGAGGTAAAATTACCGCCATTACCCTCCAAAATATTCATTTGTTGAACGACGACGACGACATGATTTACATCCCCAACAATTTCGTCAATACCACCGATGTCGTCAACTACACCAAACGTGAAATCAAACGAACCAGCATCGATTTCGAAATCGCACTCCGACACCTTAAAAATGTGGAAGAACTGGAACATCAACTGGTTGAATCCCTGCGACCTTTTCACGACCTGATCAACGCCGACAGCTATTACCTCCGGGTGGCTGAAGTGCGTAAAGACAACGTATCGCTGAAGTTTCAATACATTCTGAAGGAACCTAACAAGGATCTGGAACGACAAATTCGACGAAAGGCCATCCGACGATTGGTTGAACTCATCAGCGAACGCGAAAAAATCGTAGATGAATTGCCAGAACTGCCAGATGATCTGGGTCACAACATTATATGAACCGTTTACAATACGAATCATCCCCTTATTTACTCCAACATGCCCATAATCCGGTGGATTGGTATGCCTGGAGGCCCGAAGCCTTTGACCGGGCCAAACGGGAAAACAAACCCATCCTCGTAAGCATCGGATATGCTACCTGCCACTGGTGTCACGTGATGGAACGCGAATCTTTCGAAAACGAAGACGTTGCCGCTTTCATGAATGCATATTTTATCAACATCAAAGTGGACCGCGAAGAACGCCCCGATGTAGATGCCATTTACATGGAAGCCTGCCAAATTCTCTCCGGAAGTGGCGGATGGCCCCTCAATTGTTTTTTAACACCCGAAGGAAAACCTTTCTACGCAGGTACCTATTACCCGCCACGCGCTGCCTACAACAAGCCCGGATGGTTCCAGCTCCTGCAACATTTGCATAAAATATGGACTACCCAGCCGGAAACGGCCCTCGAACAAGCCGAAAAATTGCTGGAACACATCCAACGCAACGATAATGTGTTTGTCCGGGCGCCGGATTTGAGCCAGGACCTTGGAGAAAGGGAGGGCTCCATGACACCTAAAATCCTGGAAAATATTTTTTACCGGATGCGCGAGCGGTTCGATCGCTACGAAGGCGGTTTTGGCGGAGCACCCAAGTTTCCCTCTACCATGGCCATCCAGTATTTGCTTCAGTATCATTACTTTACAGGAAACAAAGAAGCCCTCGACCAGGCGCGTTTGAGCCTGAATAAAATGATTCACGGGGGTATTTATGATCAACTGGGCGGAGGCTTTGCCCGCTATGCCACCGACAATGCCTGGCTGGTACCGCATTTTGAGAAAATGTTGTATGACAATGCCCTGCTGGTCTCGGTTTTATCGGATGCCTTTC
>JAGWYI010000128.1 GCA_018969455.1 Bacteroidota bacterium
TGAAAGACAAGATTATGGCCAATTACGGCTTCCATCCAAACTGAGTTCCGCACGAAAAGACCATTGATCCCGAATTTCGATTTGTTTCGAAATTCGGGATTTTTTTTGCCCCAAAACCACCCTTAAAACAAATACTCAGACCCAATATTCAATATTTTCAATTTATACTGAAATTATAATTAATTAGAATTAATCTAATCAAGATTTTATAAATTGATTTTAAACATTTTATAAATATTTTTTTAATTAATTAAATTACTTTTGTCAAAATTAGTCAAATATGTTTAACCTATCGACGCAAAACGTTCAACAAAACCGTATCTTTGTTGCATCAATCGTTCCACAAAAAGAAACGGCTATGTCAAGCATTGAATTTTACAATAACCTAGACGGACTTAATCGCATGCTGTATGCATTTGCCTACAACCTGACGAAAAACTCCGAGGAAGCAAAAGACCTTTATCAGGAAACTACCTTTCGGGCGCTGAAGAACAAAGATAAATTTCAGCCGGGCACCAATTTCAAGGCTTGGGTGTTCACCATCATGAAGAACATCTTCATCAACAATTACCGCAAACGAGTCAAATCCAACACCGTGCTGGATAACACGGAAAATCAGTTTTACCTTAATTCGGCTGTACACGCTACCGGCAATCAAGCAGAAGGGGCCATTCTGATAAAAGAACTCAATACCTTCATCGAAGCGCTCGACGACAGCATTCGTATTCCGTTTTTGATGCACCACGAAGGCTTCAAATATCAGGAAATTGCAGATGAACTGGACTTGCCCCTGGGTACAGTTAAAAGCAGAATCTTTTTTGCCCGAAAGGAACTGAAAGACCGAATTTTGGCCAATTACGGCTTCGAACCAAATTAAAATCCTGCTTTAAACAAACAATCCTCGGGCTTTTCACCACGGGGATTGTTTGTTTATAAACTTTTAGTGCGACCGCCATCTACTGGCAAATTAATGCCGTTGATGTAGCTCGCTGCCGGACTGGCCAAAAAGGCGACTGCTGCCGCAATTTCTGATGGCTCGGCAAAACGTCGGGCAGGTACGTGCGCCTTAAATTGTGCCCGTACAGCATCTTTCGATAATCCGCTGGAAACCGCCCTTTTTTCAATGATTTCTTCCAGACGGCCGGTCATTGTATATCCAGGAAGTACATTATTTACTGTTATTCCCATGGGGCCCACCTCATTGGCCCAGGTTTTGGCCCATCCAGCTACCGCCCAGCGCGTGCTGTTCGAAACACCCAAACCGTCAAGCGGCTCCTTAACCGATGTACTGACCACGTTGATGATGCGCCCGTATCCCGCTTTTTGCATGCCGGGAAGCAGCGCTTGCGCCAACAATTGATTGCACAAAAGGTGAACGGTATAGGCCGATAAAAAGGCGGAACTGCTGGCCTGGGTGATGGGGCCGCCCGGAGGGCCTCCGGTATTGTTTACCAAAATATGAAACGACTGCATTTGCAACAAAGACACCAAACGTTGCATCAGATCGGCAGGATGACTGAAATCTGCCACCAAATACCGATGCTGCTGCCCCTGACGGGTATCAAGTTCAGCAACTACTTGCTGCAACCGACTTTCGGTGCGCGCAAGTAAGGTAACATTGGCGCCCAATTGTGCCAATTCCAGTGCCACCGCCTTGCCAATTCCAGCACTGCTGCCGCCTACAAGCGCATTTTTTCCCAATAAATTCAAATCCATAAGACAAAATCAAGTTTTACCGCTGTGGTACATTACCCGTACCGCCGAACCCTCGGCGAGCATGACGGAATGAGGCGTTTGTTCCCGCAAATGTGCAAAAGAAGTCCCGTATAATTGACCAAAATCTACCGCTATTTCCCAATCCTGTACCGGATATACCTGCCAGCGCGGGTGCTCGACGGCATATTCGCGGGTGCTTTGCGCATCCCAACGGGTGTACCCAAAATAATGCTCGGTGATAAATTCCTCCCAACTCCCGGGCTGCATCTCCTGTGGCTGCGTACCCGAGCGGATGAGAAAGCGTTGCTTCTGGCGCCGATTAAACCATTGATAATCAACCAACAACTGCTTCTCATCTTGTTCCCAATGGTGTTGCATCGGCATCCAGACATAAGGCTCGCGGTATACGCTGCGCGCCACCAACGCAATGGCCGGCTTTGGCACAATTTCCTTTACAAACACCACGCCCCTGCGCCAACCCTCGGGCGTGTGCTTGCGCACATAAAAACGGAGGTTCACTTCCTCAAAATCGCGGTGGAAAACAGCCGGAATGCCCAAAATGCGCGTTTTTTCAAACATAAAAGCCACCAAACTTACCAAACACAGCCCTTCCCGCTCATCCAATTCCACGCCTGCGGGCAGGTAGGGCATTAGTATCGCAGGATCTACCCGGTAGTTGGCGATGGCTAATTTGCGCCATTCGGCGCTTAAAAATTCCATAAAAATTAATTTTCCAGCAATTGGCCGGCGTGGTTTTCAGTGTCCACTTTCTCAATTACGCGCTCAATAGCACCATTTTCGTCAATCACAAAGGTGGTGCGGATCACACCCATATACGTTTTACCCATAAATTTCTTTTCGCCCCAAACGCCATATGCCTCGGATACTGCATGGCTTTCGTCGGCCAGCAAATTGAAGGGCAACTGGTATTTATCCTGAAATTTGAGGTGCTTTTTAACCGAATCGGGGCTAACACCCAATATTTCATACCCTTTTGCCTGAAATTGGCCATAACCGTCGCGCAAACTGCAGGCTTCCGCGGTACAACCTGGCGTATCATCTTTGGGATAAAAATACAAAACCAGTTTTTTGCCTTTGTAGTTTTCGAGGCTCACGTTTTCTCCTTTTTCGTTGGGTGCGCTGAATTCGGGCGCCTTATCCCCTGCTTTTAAATGGGTCATGTTTTTGCTTGATGTGGGTGAATGAATGGAGGTTAAACCAAGGGCTTGGTGCATTGTTCATGAAAATGAACGCAATTTACAGCCGTTTTTCTTGAAAAAATCGAACCATCAAATCACTGGCAGCTTCCATTTGTATGCCCATTTCCAGCCGGGTTTTAGGATGCAGCAATTCTTTGCCACCCAAACGCATGAATCCCCGCCGGTCGTCGGCCGCTCCAAAAACCAGACGCCCCAACTGCGCCCAATTGATGGCGCCGGCACACATCAAACAAGGCTCGAGGCTTACGAAAAGAGTGCAATCGGTCAGATATTTGCTGCCCAGGTAATTGGAAGCAGCTGTAATCGCCAGGATTTCGGCATGCGCCGTTACATCTGTGAGCTGTTCGGTCTGGTTGTGCGCCCGGGCAATGATCCGGTTCTCGCACACAATTACAGCTCCCACAGGCACCTCGCCCGCATCGTAGGCTTTTTGGGCCTCGGCAAGCGCTTGTTTCATGAAATATTCGTCGGAATAAACGGATAACATCGGAACAGGTTTTCAAGCACGCGAAGATGCAGCAATTTGAAGCGGTATGCCCGTTATCTCTTTAAAATTTCAGAAAAAACCCAGAAAATTGATTTTTTGTTTCTCCTCAAAAAAAATTTGGTCCAAATACTTTCAAGTTTGGTCCCGGAATCCAGACCTTTGCACATGGAAAACAAGAATACATTTGTCGCCCAGCCAAAATTCATTGGCGAGTCCCTTACCTTCGACGACGTACTGCTCGTCCCCGCTTACAGCGAAGTGCTGCCCCGTTCGGTAGCAATTTCTACCCAGCTCACGCGAAACATCCGTTTGAATGTTCCCATCGTTTCCGCTGCCATGGATACGGTGACGGAAAAAGCACTGGCCATTGCCATGGCACGTCAGGGTGGTATTGGCATCATTCACAAAAACATGACGATTGCCGACCAAGCCGAACAGGTACGGGCCGTAAAACGCTCCGAAGCCGGCATGATTCAGGATCCAGTAACCCTCAACCCCGAAGCGCGCATTGCCGAAGCGCTCGAGCTGATGCGCAAATACAGCATCGGCGGCATCCCGATTACCGACAAAAAAGGCAAACTGGTGGGCATTCTCACCAACCGCGACCTGCGCTTTGAAACCGATCACAACCAGCTGGTGCGCGACCTGATGACCAAAAAAAACCTGGTTACCGCCCCGAAAGGCACCACGCTCGAGCAGGCACGCGCCATCCTGCAAGGCCGAAAAATTGAAAAACTGCCCGTGGTGGACGATGATTTTCGCCTCATCGGATTAATTACCTACAAGGACATCATTAAAGGATCCAGTTTTCCCAATGCCTGTAAAGACAACTTTGGAAGGTTGGTGGTTGGAGCGGCTGTGGGTGTCACGGCCGATTTGCACGAACGTGTGGCCGCTTTGGTGGCCGTCGGGGTGGATGTTGTGTGCGTAGATACCGCGCACGGGCACTCTAAAGGCGTCCTCGATGCGGTCAAGAACCTGAAACTTGCTTTCCCAGATTTGCAAATTGTAGGCGGAAACGTGGCGACCGGCGCCGGCGCAAAAGCGCTGGTAGATATGGGTGTTGATGCCGTGAAAGTGGGCGTCGGCCCTGGCAGTATTTGCACCACCCGCGTGGTCGCAGGCGTAGGCGTAGCCCAACTTTCGGCCATTTTCAACGCAGCCGAGGCCATTGCAGGCTCCGGCGTGCCCATCATCGGCGATGGCGGCATCCGGTACACCGGCGATATCGTTAAAGCATTGGCTGCGGGCGCAAGCACCATTATGGCAGGCTCCCTGTTTGCCGGTGTGGAAGAAGCCCCCGGTGAAACCATCATTTTTGACGGCCGAAAATTTAAAACCTACCGCGGTATGGGAAGCCTCGGCGCCATGCAGCAAGGCTCCAAAGACCGCTATTTCCAGGATGTCGAAGACGACATCAAAAAACTGGTACCGGAAGGAATTGAAGGCCGGGTGCCCTACAAAGGAACCGTGCAGGAAGTGATGACGCAATACATCGGCGGCTTGCGTGCAGGCATGGGATACTGCGGCGCCCATACCGTGGAAGACTTGCAACGATATGCGCAATTTGTCAAAATCACCAATGCCGGCATGATCGAAAGCCACCCGCACAACATCATCATTACAAAGGAATCGCCCAATTACAGTCGGTCTTAAATGAATATCGAACACCGAATATCGAACTTCGAACGCTGAAATAATGTTTGCCATTTATTCCATTTCGGTGTTCGATATTCGGCGTTTGATATTCGATATTAAAAAAACGCCGAAAACCTCCTCCCTGTCTTAAAAGCAATCAATTACGCACATGTACCGCGAATACAAACAACTCAACCTCCCCGCACTCGACGCTGAAATCCTGCAATTCTGGGAGGACGAACAGATTTTTAAAAAATCCATCGAACAACGCCCGGCCGATCAATCCTACGTTTTTTATGAAGGTCCGCCTTCGGCAAATGGAAAACCCGGCATCCACCACGTAATGGCGCGCACCGTAAAGGATCTGTTCTGCCGCTACCAAACGCTGAAAGGCCGCCGCGTGGCCCGAAAAGGCGGCTGGGATACCCACGGCCTGCCCATCGAATTGCAGGTGGAAAAAGAACTCGGCATCACGAAGGAAGACATCGGTAAAAAAATTACCGTCGAGGAATACAACCAGGCTTGCCGCGATACCGTGATGCGGTACAAGGACCTGTGGGACGATATTACCCGCAAAATGGGCTACTGGGTCGACCTTGATGACCCTTACATCACTTTTGAAAACAATTACATCGAGTCGGTATGGAACCTGCTCGAACGCCTGTACCATAAAAAAACCGCAAGCGGCGCGCCTTTCCTGTACAAAGGCTTTACCATACAGCCATACAGCCCGGCAGCAGGAACCGGCCTGAGCTCCCATGAATTGAACCTGCCCGGGTGCTACAAAGAAGTGACCGACCTCTCCGCTGTGGTGATGTTCAAGGTGAAAAACACCGAAAAATCGGCCTTTTTATTTAGTACAGAAGCAGAAGACGTGCGCATCATGGCCTGGACCACCACGCCCTGGACCCTGCCTTCCAACGTGGCGCTTACCGTAGGCCCCGACATCCATTACGCCAAAGTACGCACTTTCAACCCATATACGGCGCAAGCAGTGAGCGTTATTCTGGCTTCCGAACGCCTGAGCGCGTATTTTAACCCGGAAAATGCCTCCATACCCATGGAACCGCACGACCCGGCAGCCAAAAACCCGGCAATCCCCTACCGCATCGACCGTACTTTTTACGGACGCGATTTGCTGGGCATCCACTACGAACAATTGTTGCCTTACGTTACCTCACCCGAACTCGAAACCGATGGTTTCGTGGTGATTGGCGGCAACTGGGTCACCACTGAAGACGGCACCGGAGTGGTGCATACCGCACCCTATTTTGGCGCCGATGACTTCCGGGCCTGTAAAGAAAACAAGGTGCCGTTTATCGGCGTATATGACGATAAAGGCCGTTTGCAGCCGCTGGTCGACAGACAAGGGCGTTTTGTGCAGGAAATGGGTGAATTCGCCGGTATGTATGTCAAAGCCGAGTACTACCCGAAGGAAGTTACCGCCGATAAATCTTTCAAATCGACCGATTTGCTCATCAGTCTGAAATTGAAAGACGAAGGAAAGGCTTTTAAAATTGAAAAATACAAACACAACTATCCCCATTGCTGGCGGACCGACAAACCGGTGCTGTATTACCCGCTCGATTCCTGGTTTATTCGGGCCTCGGCGGCCAAAGAACGCATGGCCGAACTGAATAAAACCATCAACTGGAAACCGGAATCTACCGGAAGCGGCCGATTCGGCCAATGGCTTGAAAATTTGCAAGACTGGAACCTGAGCCGCTCCCGTTATTGGGGCATCCCCTTGCCCATCTGGCGTACAGAAGATGAAAGTGAAGAAGTATGCTTTGGTTCGGTGGAAGCGCTCAAACAACGCGTGCAGGATGCAAATGCCTTCATCAACAGCAAAGCCGGACAGGAATTGCTCAGTCAACAGGAAATAGAAGCGGTGATTCGCAGCTATGATTTGGTCATGCGCGATGATTTTGACCTGCACCGGCCTTACATCGACCAGGTGGTGCTCATCGCTACCAACGGTAAGCCCATGTACCGCGAATCGGACCTGATTGACGTATGGTTCGATTCGGGCTCCATGCCATACGCCCAGTGGCACTACCCGTTTGAAAACGAAGAAACCTTCAAACGCAATTTCCCGGCCGATTTCATCGCAGAAGGCGTGGATCAAACCCGCGGCTGGTTTTATACCCTGCATGCCATTGCGGTGCTGTGTTTTGATTCGGTGGCATATAAAAACGTGGTTTCCAACGGCCTGGTGCTGGATAAAGAAGGCAACAAAATGTCGAAATCCAAGGGAAATGTGGTGGATCCTTTCAACACCATCGATACATATGGCGCGGATGCCACCCGTTGGTATATGATTTCCAATGCTGCACCCTGGGAAAACCTCAAATTCGACCTTGGCGGCATTCTGGAAAGTCGGAACAAGTTTTTTGGAACGCTTTTTAATACCTACAACTTCTTTGCGCTGTACGCCAACCTCGACCAATGGGCCATCGACGAACAAAACACGATGCCTTATGCAGAGCGCAGCGAACTCGACCGCTGGGTTGTATCCAAATTGTACAACCTGGTGAACGATTACCGCAATGCCATGGACGATTACGAGCCCACCAAGGCTGCACGCGCCATCGAATTGTTTGTAGATGAACACCTGAGCAACTGGTATGTGCGCCTTTCCCGCCGCCGTTTCTGGCGTGGCGACATGGGCCCCGACAAACGCGCGGCCTACGAAACCCTGTTCGAATGCCTCATGGTGGTGAGCCAGTTGTCGGCCAGCCTCGCGCCCTTCTTTGCTGATTGGATGTACCGAAACCTGACTGCGCCCCTGCGCGAAAAAGCGAAACACCTGCACACGCCGCTCCGCCACGAATCGGTGCATCTCACCGATTTGACCCAGCCGGATCCCGGAAAAATTGACCAGGCGCTCGAAACCCGCATGGATTATGCCCAACGCATCTGCTCCCTGGCGCTCAGCATCCGCAAAAAAGAAAAATTGCGGGTACGCCAGCCCTTGCAAAAAATCCTGCTCCCGGTACTCGACGAAGCCTTTATCAGCGACGTGGAGGGGGTAAAAGATCTGATTTTGAGTGAAATAAACGTAAAAGAAATCGAGTACATCACCGACGCCAGCGGTTTGTTGAAAAAAGGCGCCAAGGCCAATTTCAAAACCCTGGGCGGCAAACTCGGCAAAGACATGAAAGCGGCGGCCGACCTGATCGCGGGAATGAGCAATGCGGAAATCAATGCCCTGGAAAAAAGCGGCAGCAAAACTGTGGAATTGAACGGCAATACCTACACGCTCACACCGGAAGACCTGCTCATCAGCACCGAAGACCTGCCCGGCTGGAAAGTAGCATCCGATGGCAGCCTGACGGTTGCCCTCGATGTGACGCTCAACGATGCGCTCTTGGCCGAAGGAACCGCACGCGACCTGGTGAATCGCATCCAGAATGTACGCAAGGAGCAAAACTTCCAGGTAACCGACCGTATTGTGGTGCAAATTGAAAAGCATCCGGCCATTCTGGAGGCCGTACTGCAGTTTGGCGATTACATCAAAGCAGAGGTGCTGGCCGAGTCCATCATTCTGGAAGAAGCACTCGAAGCCGAAAAAGTGGAATTGAACGATCAGGTGAGCCTGGGAATTTTGGTTTCTTTGAATTAAACCTAAAAAGAAACGCCTTGTCGGGCTGAACAGGTGTCGGTTCGACAAGGCAGTTTCTTTAAATATGAAATATTATAAATACATAACCAAATGAAATTCAAATTTTTTACCGTTTTACTCTTCCTGCTCGCCAGCGCCGCGCGCATGCACGCGCAAAGCGATGCGCCGATCCGTTTTTCCTTCAACCACATCGCCTTGTCGGTTACCAAGCTCGATCAATCGGCAGCCTTTTACATGCGCGTGTTGCACCTGCCCGAAATCACCAACCGCACCCAAAAACCGGGGATTCGCTGGTTTTCCCTGGGTGATGGCAAAGAATTACACCTGATTTCCACCATTGCCGGACCAATCCAGATCAACAAGGCCGTGCACATGGCCCTTACCACACCCGATTTTGATGCGCTGGTGCAGTATTTAATTCAGGAAAAAATCCCGTATTCCGATTGGCCGGGCGTCCCCAACCAGTACACCACCCGCGCCGATGGCATCCGCCAGGTGTATTTCCAAGACCCTGACGGCTACTGGATTGAGGTG
>JAGWYI010000129.1 GCA_018969455.1 Bacteroidota bacterium
TTTTCGCCGTAATTAGTCCCATTATGGCTGCAAAAAGCGCCTAGTCTGGCTAAAAAATCCTTATCATATTAATAGAAAATATAAATTTTAATAGGCTCTTAGACACCAAAGCGTCACCCCCGTTTTTGCATATTTCGCGTGTACAAAAATGTATTTTTTTAGATGCTCTTCCATAGTAGTTTTTATTTTTGTGCAAAAACCCAGCCTAAACCGTTAGAAATCAGCGTACTGCAAGACCGAGAGCGCTTTAACTGACGAAAACAACAGTTTTTTTTCGAATTTGCCCATACTCCTTTTCTGCATATTATGTTCAAGGCCTTTTACCTGCTCATTTTTTGTTTTTGGAGTTTCAGTTTAAAGGCCCAATCTGGAACGGAGTCGTCTCAAGGCAATTTGTGGCAAGCAGAAAACTGGTTAATTTCCTGCGAAGAATGCCCATTGAAGCGCGGAGCCTATGTATCCATTCATCTTCCGGGTCAGGATTCGGCCGAAATTGGTCGCGTGGTATGGCACGGATCAGATTTCCGGCACGATCAATTTAGCATTCAAATGCGGTCCACTGGAAAAATCTATCATATAGATGGATCGGGTTACCTGCTCACTCCGCATATAAAAAAAGATAGACACCCTCCTGCACAGGTACGGGTTCTTCGTTTGGCTTTAGCGCCCGAATTGGCCGATTCCTTTACCTATACGCTGGTATGCTGTGGGCGGCGTGGTTTCCCCGGACATGCTTTCATTCGTTTGGACAAACAAAATGGAAGTAAACGCATCCTTGAAAGTAGGGCGCAGGGTTTATTTCCCAAGAAACTCCTATATGGTTACTGGAGTATGCTAAAATGGGTTCCCGGATTTATACGGGATGAATCAAAAACCCGGGTTGATGTTCAATACGGATTTGAAATTACGGCTTCCGAGTATGCGCAAGTAATGACTGCGGTAGACCATTGGAACCAGGATGGGCGTTTTCACCTGTTTTCCCATGATTGTGTTACCTTTACGAGGTATATTTGCAATCAGTTTGGCGCCAGCCTGGAGTTACCGAACCGAAAATGGTTGACTATTATTCCCTATCAGTACATCAAAAAACTGAGGCGCCTTAACCTGTATTTGGAAACGAAAGGGTAAAACAGCATGGAAAATCTTGATTTTGACTACATTATCATAGGGAGTGGCTTTGGCGGTTCGGTGAGTGCCTTACGGTTATCTGAAAAAGGGTATAAGGTTTTGGTTGTGGAAAAGGGGAAATGGTATCGGCAGGATGATTTTGCCAAAACCAATTGGCAATTGTCAAAATGGCTGTGGATTCCGGCCCTCAGGTGGTATGGGATCATGAAAATCACAATATTCAGGCATGTTGGCATCATCTCTGGTACAGGCGTAGGTGGTGGATCGCTGGTGTACGCCAACACCTTGCCTATTCCCAAATCGGCATTTTTTGAATCGGGTTCATGGGCACGATTGGCCGATTGGAAAACCGATTTACAGCCGTATTATCAATTGGCCTTGCGCATGTTAGGCGCAGCGCCTAACCCGAATTTTTTTGATGGAGAACACGCCCTTCAAAAATTAGCCCGGGAGATTGGGCAAGAAAACCAGTTGAAAGCGACAGAGGTTGCGGTATATTTTGGATCGAAAGGACCCAAACACAGCGATCCCTACTTTGATGGGAAGGGCCCTGCAAGGGATGCCTGCATTTTTTGTGGTGCTTGCATGACGGGTTGTCGGCACAATGCCAAAAACACCCTCGACAAGAACTATTTGCATTTAGCTCAGCAAGAGGGCGCCTCCATTTTGGCAGAACACGAGGTTTTCAGGGTAAAGCCCCTGGACGGTGCGCAAGGCGCCACTGGCTACCGGGTGTATGTTCGAAGAAAGACCCGTTTTTTCGGAAAAAAAATACAGTTTACAACCAAAGGGGTGGTATTTGCCGGCGGCGTTTTGGGGACAGTTCCGCTCTTGCTGAAGTTGAAAAAACAGGATTTACCCGGCTTATCCGACAAAGTGGGCAGGGAGGTACGCACCAACAATGAGAGTTTAATTGCTGTGACCCAATTGGACGGAAGCACAGATCAATCGAAAGGCATTGCGATAGGCGCCATATTACACACCGATGCCCACAGTCATCTGGAATTGTGTCGATATGGAGCAGGATCCGGATTTTGGCGTATGGCATTTTTACCCTTTGTAGATGGACGGAATTTGCCTGTTCGGCTTATAAAAATGACTTGGGAAGTTATAAGCCACCCTAAGGCCTACTGGAAATACATTTGGGTAAAAGACTGGGCAAAAAGTTCGGCGGTTATGTTGTTTATGCAAACCCTCAACAGCACGGTAACGTTCCACCGGAATTGGTGGGGGGGTATAAAAACTGCGGTAGTTGGCGCGGAAAAACCGACTGCTTTCATACCACATGCCATCGAATTGGCTCGAAAATTTGAAAAAATAATGAACGGGAAAGCCATGGCATTCGGATTAACTCCCCTGGCAGGCATTCCAGGCACTGCCCATATATTAGGCGGCGCAGTGATGGGGCACTCCAGGGAAACCGGGGTAATTGATTCCCACAACCGGGTTTTTGGGTATGAAAACTTGTTAATATGTGATGGATCAATGATTTCTGCCAATCCGGGGGTAAACCCAGCCTTATCAATTACGGCTATAAGCGAGCACGCTATGGCGCAAATTCCAGATAAAAAACGTAGGCAATAAAAAAGCGGATGGAACTTTTTCCATCCGCCTGGAATCTCAAGAAAAATATTGTAGCTTTAGTTCTCCCAAATGATTGTGGTTTATTTGGGTGAATGCGCTGCAAAGGTGCGTTGACGAATCTACAATTTTAAAAAATTTTAATATCAAAAACATGTAAAAAAAGGCATAGATTGATTTAAAAATCATGTAATTGCCTGTATTTTGATAAAAAATATGCGCCGTATGTGGTCTATTTGCAGCCAAAATAATCCGAAACATGAATTCTGCACACATTATCGTCATTGAAGACGACTCCCAACTCCGACAATTATACGTTCAGTTTCTGCAAGAAAACGGGTATCCCAGCATCGAACCTTACCCAAGTGTGGCCCATTTTCTCGACCAGCTGAACCTGAATCAAGTTCCCGATTTGATCCTGTTGGACATTATGCTCGGAACTCAAAATGCCCTCCTTCAATTGCCCAAAATCAAACTTTTGCTTCCTCAGGTGCCTGTTATTATTGTTACAGGTTATCAGGATGAACAATTTCTTTTCCAGGCTCTGAAAGAGGGCGCCGATAGTTATTTCATCAAAGGCGATTCGTTAGACAAATTACAGGAAGCCATCCGTCAAACCTTATTGGGAAATGCTTATTTGAGTACCGAATCGACCAATCAATTGGTTGAGTATTACAGAAATGCCCCCCCTTTAAACGACCCCTTGCATCTCTTTTTAACCGATGTTTCCCTGAAATACAGGCTAAAAAAGCGCGAAATGGAAGTACTCAACGGCCTGCTTGCCGGGAAACGCTACAAAGAAATTGCAAGCGATATGCATGTGAGCATCAATACAGTACGCCATTATGTAGTTTCCCTTTATCAAAAAATGAACATTAACAAAAAGGAAGAGTTATTGCTGAAATTAAAACCATAGTACACCAATCCTCCTATGCGAAATATCCTGTTCATATTGTTGTGCGTCAGTTTGAGGCCTGTATTTGTTTTTTCCCAACAGTCGTTGGTTGATAGCATAAAGCATGTTATCCAGAATTACCCTAAAAGAGACAGCCAATATGTATGGCTCATGGCAGAGCTTTCCTACGCACAAAGGAATGTTTCAATTCCCGAAGCGCTAAATACCCTTCAAGAAACCTATCCTTTGGCGCATAGCCTGAACAACGATTATCTGGATGTTCTGTTGCTGTACAACATGGGCGACATCCATTCGATGTTAAACGCACAGCAGGAAGCCTATACAAATTTGAATAAAGCCCTTGAGATTGCGAAAAAGCATCACACCGAATCCTGGTATAACCGGCAGTCCAAGATTCAGAACTTGTTGGGCATGGTATTTTACCAGAGTAATCCGCCGCTGGCATTTCGGTACCTGCATGAAAGCATAGAAACGCTAAAAAAAACGTCCAATAAAAATGCCATATGCGGCGCCTATTCCAACATTGCATCCCTGTATCATACCACAAAGCAGCTCGATTCATCCATTTATTATTATCAAACAGCGCTCGAATGTTACCAGCATCCGAACAACTCAGAAAAGTATTACATTACCCAAATGTACTATGCCGATTGTTTGATGGATCTCAAGCAGTACCAAAAAGCAGTACAGTTGCTTCAGGAATCGGCTCATAACTTTAAAAAAAACAACGACGATTTCCAGTTAAAACAATGCCTTTTTTATTTGGCGGAGTCTTATTTCGCCTTAAATGACTTAAACAATGCCCATGCCTGTATGGAACGTATCCGGCATATGGCTGTTGATTTTCCCGAAAACGAGAAGCACCTGGCCGAATTATATGTACAATGGTTCGAAAAAAACCACCAAGCTGATTCTGCCCTGGTTTATTTGAAAAAAGTACAAGCATTGGATCAGGAATTTTACGAACAATCCAAAAAGGATGCACTGGAAGAACAGGAAATTCGATATCGAACCAAAGAAAAAGAGGTACAAAATCAGGAACTGGCTTACAAACTGGAGCGAGCCCGGCTCCAAAACTACCTGCTGTACGGCATCTTGCTGGTATTGGTTTTGCTGACGGTCATTATCACATTTTTTATGAGTCGTCTGCGAAAAGCCAATCAAAGTATCCACAAAGCATTGGATGAAAACGCACGTATCGAGGGCGTTAAACAATTGATGACCAAATTACTGGCGCACGATCTTCGGGCGCCCTTGCAAACAATTCAGTTAAATACCGCCCTACTGAAAATACAACATCCCCAGCTTGAGCCTTTGAAACACCTTGAGCAGGCTGCTGGACGTATCCATCAGATGGCCCAACAAATATTTGAGATTCAAAATCAGGATTCCAGCCAAATTGAAAAGAAAATAGTGGCATTTCCTGTACAGCACACCATAGACAGCGTGGTTTCCCATTTTGCAATTTTGGCAGAATCGCGTTCTATTCGGCTGAATGTGCAAACACCCGAAATTCCTATTGAAGCAATGGTGGAACCCGATTTGCTGGAGAATATCCTCGGAAATCTGCTTTCCAATGCCATTAAATTTGCTCCTGAAGGAAGCACTATTTTAATTGAAAGTTTCTTGAAAGAAAAACAGGTTACGATCTGTTTTTTGGATGAGGGGCCCGGTTTTGATCCCAACTGGTCCTTAAGCCCGACACCCAACCCCGCCGGGTGGGGCATCGGACTGAAACTCTCGCAGAAATACCTCGAAATGATGCACGGAACCTTGAACATTGAAAACCGCAATCCCGGCTCTAAGGTTTGTGTCGTGCTTCAGGCGGCATAATCAGGCAGCAAGCAGCATATATACCAACGCACCAGCCAAATATCCCAAAATAGCTGGAAAAGAAATGCGTTTTAAATACCAGAAAAACGTGATTTTTTCCATGCCCATTGCTGCCACCCCTGCTGCCGACCCAATAATGAGGATGCTTCCCCCTGTACCCGCACAATAGGCCAAAAACTCCCAAAAATAGTGATCCGCGGGGAACTGCTCCAGGCTGTACATGCCCTGCGCGGCTGCAACCAGTGGCACATTGTCAACAATCGCCGATAAAAAGCCAATCCATAATACGATCAAATTGGTATTACGCACTGTGCGATCGAGCCAAACCGCAACCTCCTGCAGTATTCCCGAACTTTGGAGGGAAGCCACTGCCAACAATATTCCCAAAAAGAACAAAATACTGGGCGAATCCACTTTCCTTAAGGCATAAACCACGGTATGAAAGGCTTTATCTTCCTCCGATTTTCCGGTATGCAAATACTCGGTCAGCAACCATATGAGCCCCAATCCGAGCAACATGCCCATAAAAGGTGGCAAATGGGTAAATGTTTTAAAAATTGGCACCCCCAATAATACGATCAAGCCAGCCCAAAGGATAATTTGCCGGTCGCGTAAGGATGTTGTATTCGGATTATCTGTCAGGACTTCTGGCTTTTGAATATTCCCCTTCATCCGAGGTAATACCATTAAAATGGGTACTAAAATGCTCACCAAGCTAGGCAAAAACAGCATCTTCACGATATTCAGCGCCGATATTTGTCCGCCAATCCACAGCATGGTAGTGGTTACATCCCCCATGGGCGACCAGGCCCCACCGGCATTGGCTGCCAGCACAGTCAGGCCCGTAAATAAAAGTCGGTCGTTTCGATCTGCAATGAGTTTGCGCAATAGGGTTACGATTACAATGGTAGTCGTCAGGTTATCCAGCACGGCCGAGAGGAAAAAAGTAATGCCACAAACCGTCCAAAGCAAGCGCCGTTTGCGGGTGGTACGCAAACGGTCGGTGATGATTTCAAAACCCTCATGGGCATCTATCAACTCCACCGTCACCATGGCGCCAAGCAAAAAAAACAGGATTTGAGATATTTCACCCATGTGTTCTGCCAGGGCATGTACCAAGGGTTCCTTCTCCGAACTCCCCAACATATAGGTTGTCCAACACAAAACTCCGGTAATTAATCCGATCGCGGCTTTGTTTGTTTTGAGTGCGTCTTCGAGGGTAATGGCCAGATATCCCAGGCCAAAAAGGAGCATGATCCACAAATTCATATGGAGGCTGGTTTTTGTATTATACTTTCTTGCTACGGCGAATATGGGTAAAGCAGGGATGTTTTTCAAGATATACCAGGATTCGCCGGATTTTGTGGATAAATCAGGATGGATTTCGCTGATTTTTAATGATTAATAAAGATCGCTGTGCCCAAAACCTGGCGTCGTGAAGTATATATTGGCTATATTTTGAAAACAGCAACCTGTATCTTAAGTTGGAAGAGGCCAATCAGCTAACCCGAACCGCCTTCCCATCTTCAATCCGCAAACAAATATCCTCCCCAGGCTTCGTGCCCGGATATGTGCGCAAATGAAAGCGCAACTCGCGACTGTCTTCCGACCATTGGATGCTGCTGGCATCTTGCATCGAATCGCTGTCATACAATACATTTCCAGTCGCAACTTCTTTCAAAGTTGGCGAACAAACCCAATGCGACATGCGCATTTCATTGCAACCCAGATAAAGGATATATAATCCGTTGGGAGATGGATATTCTTCGAGCATAGACCCTGATTTAAATGGATTTATAAGATGGATGGATAAAAAAATTGATTTTAGTGGATTAGAAGACAGCAGTTTTCATAACCCCTTTATGTTGACAAAACAGGTATTTTTTATGATTTATTGGATCATAACGCATGCAAATTTAGGCAAATTACTTTCTTTGTGCATGTATCCGGGATGAAAACGATCCCGCTTTTTAAAACTACCCTACCACTGTCCACATGAAAAAACAAACGAAAACCCAACTTTTTGCCAGTCTGCGCAAGGCCTTTCAATTGGCCCTGGAAGCCAACCGCAAAGGCGTAAGCAGTGAAGAAATTGTACAACGTGCCGAAGAACATGCCATTGCCCGTCGAAAATTCCTGGAAACCACCGGTAAAGCCATTTTAGTGGGCGGTGCGGCTACGATGCTGCCTGACACACGTTCGTTGTTCGACAAACGCCCCCCCCGCATTGTCATTGTAGGAGGCGGTATTGCGGGTTTAAGCGCCTTGCATGCATTTAAAAAAGCCGGATTGGAAGCGACGATTTATGAAGCCTCTAACCGTACCGGTGGACGGATGTTTACGGTGCAAAACGCCATGGGCCCCGGCACCTGGACCGAATTTGGGGGTGAATTTGTGGATACCAACCATAAAGATATGTGGGACCTGGCCAATGAATTCAATTTGGAATACATTGATTACGGACAGGCATCCGAAGAAAAACTCACCAAAGAAGCTTTCTTTTTTGAAGGAAAACACCATACGTTAACCGAAGTGGTGGAAGCATTTCGGGGCTTCGCCGACAAAATTGCAGCCGATGCGGAACGTTTGCCCGATGATTTGGGATTCAATACCAAAGATCCATACGTGATTGGACTCGACCGAATGTCGATGTCCGAATACCTGGAAAAAATTGGAGCGCAGGGATGGATCAAACGTTTTATTGAGGTGAGTTATGAATCGGAATACGGATTGTCGCCGGAAGTGCAATCGAGCATCAACCTGAGTATCTGGATTGGTACGGATACCACGGGCGGCAAGTTTGAGTTGTTTGGCGAAAGCGACGAACGGTATAAAATACGCGGGGGCAATCAACGCATTCCCGATGCTTTGGCGGCTAAATACGCGGGCAATATTCAACTGAACCGCGCCTTGGAGGCAATCACCCAAACCCGCAGCGGACTGAATTTGCAGTTCTCGGGCCTGCGCGCGCCCGTGAAAGCCGATTATGTGGTAATGACCATTCCGTTTACCAAATTACGGCAGGTTGACGTGCGTTTGCCGCTTTCGGAGGTAAAAAAGCGCAACATCAACACCCTCGGCTATGGCACCAATGCCAAACTGATGCTGGGCATGACCGATCATTTCTGGCGCGGAAAAGGCTACCAGGGCCTTTGTTATTCCGACAATGGCATTCCGAACGGCTGGGACAATGCGCAATTGCAAAATGCCGATCAGCAGGTGGCGGGTTTGTCCATTTTGTTTGGCGGTCCGTCGGGTGTGAAAGTGGGAGAAGGCACGGTAGAGGCCCAAAAAGACATTTATTTAAAAAAATGGGATCAGATTTTCCCGGGCGCCATTGCGCATTACAACGGAAAGTCGGCGCGCATGCATTGGCCTTCTTACCAATACAATTTGGGCAGCTACATTTGTTATACAACCGGACAGTACACCAGCATTGGGGGCGCGGAAGTATTGCCGGTGGGCAATGTGTATTTTGCCGGGGAACATTGCGGCGGCGATTTTTCGGGCTTTATGAACGGCGCGGCATTGAGCGGTCGGGAGGCGGCGGAAGCGATCGTGGAAAAAGTGAAGTAAACCTGGTTTTGCGTGATCAATTTTTGTATATTTGACCGTAATATTGAAATACCACTTCGAATTTACGGTACTAAACAGGGGGCCACGGAGTTACGCGGAGGAATGGAGTTACGCGGAGGTTTTCTCTGTGCAACTCCGTCCCTCCGTGTAACTCCGTGGCCCCTTTTACGCT
>JAGWYI010000130.1 GCA_018969455.1 Bacteroidota bacterium
CGGCCTCGGCGGGTTGCTTACCGATTATATCCTTGAAATTGCTCGAAAACAAGGATACCGCAAAATTGAAGCTTCTTTCCTCAAGCAAAACGGTGCAATGAGACGCCTCTTTGAAAGGAAGGGATTTACCATCGAACCCGGCGATGAAGACTCCAATTGGGCTTTCCTTGCCCTGAAAAAGAAATAGTCCCCCGCTTTTCCCAGTTTCCCACAAAAAAATCATTCCGATTATTTCAGTGCATAAGCACGCGCACCCTCAAATAGGGGAAGCCCCAATAAGCTATGCTGCCTGGCAAGTAAATTCATCCAACTACGAATGCGCTTTTACTGGAAATACGTACTTTCGTGGCCAAACCTTACATCTTTAGCAGCAAAAAAATCAGCCATGGCCTTTCCTGCACGGGCAACTCGCCCTTTTTCCATTTTAATTGCCATCCTGGTGGCTGGAGCCGCCTTGTTTAAGTACTACAGCAACAGCTCCTTCAATGAAATAACCGGCGAAAAACAACATATTGCGGTAACACCCGAACAGGAAATCGCAATGGGCCTCCAAAGCACGCCCGGTATGGCCGATGAGTTTGGCGGGTTTAGCACCAACAAAAATGCACTGGCCCTCATTAATGAGGTAGGCCAAAATGTAGTGCAACACTCCGCTGCCGCTCAAACACCTTATAAATACGATTTTCACCTCCTGGCCGACCCGGAAACCATTAATGCATTCGCTTTGCCAGGCGGACAAATTTTTATCACCGAAGGCCTGCTCGGCAGATTGACCAAAAATGGAAGAACCATTGATAAAGATATGCTTGCAGGCGTGCTCGGACATGAAATCGGCCATGTGGTGGCACGTCATAGCGCCGAAAAAATGGCAGAAATGGAATTGGCACAAGGTATTACCGGCGCAGTGACCATGGCTACTTACGATCCTAATAACCCCAATTCAGGCTACCTGGCACAAGCGGTTGCCAATATGATTCAACTAAAATACGGCCGCGATCAAGAATTGCAAAGCGATAACCTCGGTGTGCGATTTATGCTGGAAGCCGGCTATCATCCCGAAAAATTGATTGATGTAATGGAAATCCTGAAACAATCGGCAGGACCCGATCGTACACCAGAATTTCAATCTACACACCCCGATCCCGAAAATCGCGCTGTTAAAATAAAGGCCGCCATCGAAGAATGGCGCCATAAACTCAATCTTTAATGCCGCCTAAAATTGGCATGACCTCGTATAATACCAGGCCATGCCCATCTTTTTGATGCCTCTCTAGGAAATCTGCTCGCGTTCAACCGGACAAGTCATACAATGCGAGCCCCCACGCGCGCGCGACAACTCATTGGATGGAATCGTTATAATGGTGTTTTCAACTTTATCTACCGTTATTTTGCCATTATCCAGATCGCGCAACAATTTCTCGGCGCCAATAACTTTGTACCCAAAGTCTTTAAATGCCCGCTCTGTCATAGGATTGCGGTCATACGTTACCGCAACACCCGGTTTCAGTGCCACCAAATTGCAGCCATCGGTCCATTGCTCCCGCTCCTGATAAGGACTTTCTCCCGATCCAGCCCAAATAAATTCCATGTTGGGGTTTACCTCCGCAAGTAAAAAATCCTTCAAACAAGCGTACTCCACTTCTTCGCCATTGGCCCGGTGCACATCTACATAAGAGCCCAAGCCATCCTGTACAATCGGCTTATAACCAACAGTATGATTTTGATTGATTTGGGTAAAAATGGTATCAATATGCATGTAGGTGCGTTCTGCGGGAATGTTTACCTGTACAATGTTTTTTATAATGCCCCGATCAAACAAATAATTCTTGATCATTTGAAACGCATAATCGTTGGTGCGCTCCGAATTGCCAATCAGCAGATAATCGGAATGAAACATCATCACATCACCACCTTCAATGCTAATGGTCTCGCCTTTTTTCGAAGGCGGAAATTTGTCTACCCGATTCAAATTAACCGTTTTGCCATCATTCTTTAAACGACGAAATACCGGATGACTACTAAAGATCAATCGGGTCAGAAAATTCTCCCGAAACCGGGCCTCTTTTGCCGCTTTGGTGATGATAACGTGATCCTTTACCGTTACCGCAATGTCTCGAGTGAAAATCAAATTCGGAATGGGATCAAATAAAATGCGGTCTTCCGGCTCCAAATACCCCGTAATCAAGGTATCGGCAAGTTGCTCGGGTGATAAACTGGCCAGTCGCGGAATAAAAGAGTAGGGGAGCTCTTCAAAATCAACAATTTTGTTGATCACCTCGTACTTGCTTTCCTCATCCCGGGTGCTCTCCGCCAGCAAATCCCGAATCTCCAACACATTTTGCTTTCCTACAAACGCACGAAGAACCTGAACAAAAATGTCGTGCTCCTCCTGCATGTTGGGTAAATGTACAATGTCATCAAACAAAAGTTCGCCAGCACGTTTGGGGGTAATCCGGGCTATGCCCTCGTCAGGCCGGTGGACAATCACCTTTTTAAGTTTGCCGATTTCTGAATCTACATAGATTCGGCTGTTTGCGTCCATATTTTATCTTTTTGAAATTTTAATGGTTCGGGAAAGTAACAGCGAAGGTAGATCGAATTCGGCGAGCAGGAAAATCTTGCCAGAATATCTTTCAAAACCTGTGAAAAATGTACCCTGCAATGCAAAAATGAAAATATTGTGACGCATGGTATGTTTTTTTTTAAATCTGATTTGGAAACGCAAAGCCCTTGTATACCTTTGCCGCAAATTTTTAACGCCACGTTAAGAGTTTGTATCAATCCAAATTTCTAAATCAAATAACATCCAAGGTTTCAATTTAGAGTTTATCTAAATAAACTGATTCCTTATATGTTCCTTGGCTACGAAAAAAGGGCATGGTACTTTTGCACCGTTGAAAATCAGATTACAGTCTGACCAACATCATTCCATCGTTCGTTTGTATACACATTCATTTCTTTTCGACATATGTTGCTGAAACGTATTTGCTGGGTTCTACTACTTGCACTCCTCGCCACAGCCAATTCTTTCGCGGCGCCGACCAAAGAAGCTGGTAAGGAATTGTTTACCGCCAACTGCGCCTCCTGCCACAACAAAAACATGAAAGACAACCTCACCGGTCCGGCTCTCGGCGGTGTGGAAGAACGTTGGGCAGCTTTCCCAAAGAAAGACCTGTATTCCTGGATTCGCAACTCTCAAGCGCTTGTTTCCTCTGGTCACCCACGCGCCACAGAATTGTGGAACAAATGGAAGCCGGTTTTAATGAGCAACTTCCCGGGCCTCACCGACGAACAAATTGAAAGCACGTTGATGTACATCGATGATGTATACAAAAACGGCAACAAAAAGCCCGATGGCCCTCAAACAGGCACAACAGAAGAAAAAAAGGCCGGCTCCGAATTCCCCTGGCTTTTCGTAGGCATGGCCCTTATCCTGGGTTTGCTTGCCTTCGCCCTGATGCGCATCATCGATAACCTGGGTAATGTTGCACGTGTACAGGCCGGAGATGCGCCCATCCAGAAGACCTGGCTCGACACGATATATTCAAAAGGCTTTATCGCTTTCACCGTTTTTGCAGTTACCCTTATTTTTGGGTATAAAACGGTCGATAATGCCACCAAAATGGGCCGTACCCAAAACTACCAGCCCTCGCAGCCAATCAAATTCAGCCACAAAATTCACGCTGGCGACAACAAAATTGATTGCCAATACTGCCACGACTCCGCACGCCGATCCAAGGCATCCTCTATTCCAGGATCCAGTACCTGCATGAACTGCCACGCAGCAATCAAAAAAGGAACCATCAGCGGAACCTCCGAGATCACTAAAATTTTTGCTTCCATCGGCTTCGATCCAATCGCCAACAATTACATCCAGGGATACGAAAACTGGAGCGAAAAACAAATCGAAGAATTGTACAAAAAATGGATCGGACAAGAATATATGTCGGCCAACTCCCTGACCGCCCTCGATGAAGCAGGTCAGCATGCCGTCGAAAACCAGTGGGAAGGTGTTGTTAAAGCACTAAAAGACGATTCCAATGGTAAAATTCAAGGCCCCGTGGAATGGGTGCGCATCCACAACCTGGCCGATCATGCCTACTTTAACCATGCACAACACGTTTCTGTAGGCAAAATCGAATGCCAAAAATGTCACGGCCCTATCCAGGAAATGGAAGAAGTATACCAATATTCTACCCTGGGAATGGGCTGGTGTATTACCTGCCACCGCCAAACAGAAGTGAAATTTACCGATAACGCGTATTACAATCAATACGAACGCTATCACAAAGAACTCAAAGATGGCGCACGCACGAAAGTAACCGTCGCCGATATCGGCGGTCTTGAATGCCAAAAATGCCACTATTAATCCCCTTTTTGCCAAAACTTTTCCCGAATCCTCGATCCGGGAAATTTCTTCATCACGTATCGCACAACTTTTATCTTAAGTTCATATGCACAACGATAACGGTATTTGGGTTAGCACCGAAGATCTGATGCAGGATCCCAATTTCCTGCAAAATGCAGAACAAGAATTCTCGGTTGAAAATATTGACCAAACCGACGGCCAATGGTCTACCAATCGCCGCGACTTTCTAAAATTGCTCGGTTTCGGTTTGGGCGCAGCTACAGTTGCAGCTTCCTGCGAAATTCCTGTTAAAAAGGCAATTCCGTATGTTACCAAACCCGCCGACATCGTTCCCGGTGTGGCCAATTACTTTGCTTCTTCGTTCGTTCAAGGCGGCGACTATTGCGCAGTTTTAGTTAAAACACGCGAAGGACGCCCTATTAAAATTGAAGGAAATACGCTCAGCAGCGTAACCGGCGGCGGTACAAGCGCCCGCGCGCAAGCGCAGGTGTTAAGCCTCTATGATACCCGACGCATCAAATTTGCAGGAAATGTGAAAGATGCAGAAGTGCATCAGATGAACTGGGCTGATCTGGATAAGGAAATTAAATCGAAATTGGCCGCCGGTGGTAACATCCGCATCATCGCCAATTCCGACATGAGCCCCACCTCCCAACGCGCTCTGGCCGAATTCATTGCGAAATACCCCAATACCATTGTGGTACGCTATGATCAAGTGTCTAGCGCTGCACTTATCGCTGCCAACAATCTTTGCTTCGGTAAATCTGTCGTTCCTGCCTACCATTTTGATAAAGCAGAAGTAATCGTTTCCTTTGGCGCCGATTTTCTCGGAACCTGGATCAGTCCTGTCGAATTTGCGCGCGCATACGCACAAAACCGTAAAATAAAAGGTGGCGCTGACAACAAAATGTCCCGCCATTATCAGGTGGAAAGCCACATGTCGCTCACCGGCTCAAATGCCGATCACCGTATCTTGGTGAAACCGAGCGAACAAGGCGCTGCCATCGTTGCACTCTACAATGCCATCTCCGGTAATTCAGGAGGCCCCCAACTGAACGAGAAAGCCGCTGAAGCCATTAAAAAGGCAGCGGCCGACCTGAAAAAAGCAGGAGGCAAATCCCTGGTGGTTTCTGCTTCCAATAACCTGATGGAGCAGATCTATGTGAATAAAATCAACGATCTGTTGGGTAACATCAATACAACCATCGAATTCGGGAATTTCTCCAACCAACGACAGGGCGACGAACGCCAAATGGCTCGCCTGATTGAAGAAATGAATGGCGGACAAGTAAATGTTGCCATCGTTTGGGGCGCAAATCCCGCTTTCGACCTGCCTAATGCCGCAAAATTCAAAGAGGCATTCTCAAAAGTTCCAACCCGCATCTCCTTCAACACCAATGTGGATGAAACCACTGCGCTGTGCAATTATTCCGCCCCTAGCCACCATCAACTCGAATCCTGGGGTGATGCCAATCCAAAAGCAGGAAAATACAGCCTCATTCAACCTACAATAGCGCCTCTGTTCCAAACCCGTCAGGCCGAACACAGCCTGCTTGAATGGGCCGATAGCCCCAACCTGGACCGAAACGCTGAACAACCCTATTACAGTTACCTCGTTGCACACTGGTCTACAGCGTTGTTCCCAAAACAAACTAAATACAGTACACCCAGCGCCTTCTGGGATATGAGCCTGCACGATGGTATTTTTGAAATTCCAACTACAGAAGCCCCAGTTTCGTTCAATGCTGGTATTTCCCTCAACCCAGATGGAGTGACCAAACCATCTGCCAGCGAATTGGAAATTTCATTCTACGAAACCGTAAACATCGGCAACGGCCAATACGCTCACAACCCCTGGTTGCAAGAAATGCCCGATCCGGTAAACCGTACCGTGTGGGGCAATTACCTCAGCATCCCGCTCGAGTGGGATGGCGTTAACAACATCAATGGTTGGAAAGACCTGAACGACGGCGATAATGTAGAGGTAGAAATTGCTGGAAATAAAATGATCTGCACCGTCGTACGCACATTCGGTCAAATGCGCGGTACCGTAAGCATCGCCCTCGGCGGCGGTCGCGAAAACGGCGGCTGCGGTGTTGGTTACGGCGTAAATGTAAATCCTTGGCTGCCAATGGACGGCGGTATGATTCAATATTATGCCACGGATGTTAAATTGAAACCAACCGGCTCCCGCGATAAACACTTTGCCAGCGTGCAGCACCACCACACCATGGGGGTGAAAGCAATGGGTAAAGAAGAAAAAGCAGTAATTAATGTAGACGAAAAATCCCTCGGTTACAAAGGCTTCCAAGGCTCTTTGACCAACCGTTCCATAATCTTCCAAACCAACCTCAACGAGTTGCACAAACTCGAGGAAGAAATGGAAGAATTCCACAAAGAATCCAAACACCTCAACGAACAAACCCTGTATCCCAATTACAGCGAATTCTTTGGAACGGGCTTGAAATGGGGCATGTACGTCGATTTAAATGCCTGCATTGGTTGCGGCGCTTGCCAAATTGCCTGTGTGAGTGAAAATAATGTGCCTGTCGTAGGTAAAAAAGAGGTGGCTCGCCACCATGAAATGACCTGGCTTCGCATCGACCGCTATTTCTATGGCGATTTCGAAAACCCACATGTGGTTTACCAGCCCATGATGTGCCAACACTGCGACAATGCTCCTTGCGAAAATGTATGTCCGGTAAATGCCACCAACCACTCCATGGAAGGCATCAACCAAATGGCTTACAACCGTTGCATCGGTACCCGTTATTGCGCCAATAACTGCCCATTCAAAGTTCGGCGCTTCAATTGGCTCGACTATACCACAGCAGATACTTGGCCTTCCAACGAAGAACGCGTATTCTGGGCCGAAGGTGACGACAAACCCTACTACGCCGACGACCTGGTGCGCATGGTGCTTAATCCGGATGTTACCGTTCGATCTCGTGGTGTGATTGAAAAATGTTCCTTCTGCATCCAACGTATTCAAGAAGGCAAACTTACCGCCAAACGGGAAAATCGGGCAATTTTGGATAATGATGTTCGATCTGCCTGCCAAACAGCTTGCCCAACCGGTGCAATTGTATTCGGTAATCTGAATAATCCCGAAAGTGAGGTAAACAAAGCCCGCAATAATGCAGGCGCTTTTGCTTATCAGGTACTGGAAGAAATAAACGTTCGCCCCGGTGTGGAGTATTCCGCTAAAGTGCGCAACACCAACGAAGGAAATATCTGAAAATCAACAAAGAATGGAAAGGTTTGAGCCTCCTCGCCCGAACTTCTCCTGCCAATATCACAATCGCTCAATTATTGAAATAATATGTCGCAAGCAGTAGCGCCGGTTCGGCACGTATTGATTGAAGGAAACAAATCTTACCATAATATCACGGAAGATTTGTGTACCCCAACCGAAAAAGCTCCATCCCGCGAGTGGATAGTAGCCTTTGCGTTGGCATCTGCCTTTTTGGGACTGTATATTTTCGCCATCGTTTGGACCGTTTGGAAAGGTATCGGCGAATGGGGCGCAAACCGTACCATCAACTGGGCCTGGGATATTACCAATTTCGTTTGGTGGATCGGTATCGGTCACGCAGGTACCCTTATCTCTGCCATCCTTCTGCTCTTCCGCCAACGCTGGCGTACCGGGGTTAACCGAGCCGCAGAAGCGATGACCATATTCGCCGTAATCTGTGCCGGCCAGTTTCCAATCTTCCATATGGGACGCGTATGGCTTGCGTTTTTCATCTTCCCCTTTCCCAATACACGCGGCCCGCTTTGGACCAATTTTAACTCGCCGCTTCTTTGGGACGTATTCGCAATTTCAACCTACTTCTCTGTATCCCTCCTCTTTTGGTATACAGGTTTGGTACCCGATCTTGCAACAGTTCGTGACCGCGCAACCGGTTATCGCCGCAAAATGTACGAACTCTTTTCTTTCGGCTGGACCGGTAGCGCCAAACACTGGCAGCGTTGGGAATCTCTTTCCTTGGTTCTTGCCGGCATTTCAACGCCTCTGGTACTCTCTGTACATACCATCGTATCTTTCGACTTCGCAACTTCGGTTGTACCTGGCTGGCATACCACCATTTTCCCGCCTTACTTCGTTGCAGGCGCCATTTTCTCCGGATTTGCCATGGTACAAACCCTTATGGTGCTTACCCGGAAAGTTTTAGGCCTCCAGGAATACATTACCATCAACCATATTGAATCTATGAACAAGGTTATCGTACTTACCGGTACGATTGTGGGCGTTGCTTACCTCACCGAATTGTTCATTGCCTGGTACTCCGGTTACATCTACGAACAATTTGCCTTCTACAACCGCGTGTTCGGTATCTACTGGTGGTCTTACTTCGGTATGATGTTTTGTAATGTGGTTAGCCCGCAATTGTTCTGGTCACGTAGCATTCGCCGCAGCGTGTGGTGGACATTCTTCCTCTCTGTGCTTGTGAATATCGGAATGTGGTTCGAGCGTTTTGTAATCATTGCAACCACGCTTGCGCGTGACTTCCTGCCTTCTTCCTGGAGTTATTACAATCCGACCTGGGTCGAAATCAGCATTTTCACAGGTACCATCGGCTTGTTCTTTACTTTGTATTTGATCTTCACCCGCGTGGCGCCTGTAATTGCCATCGCTGAGGTAAAAGCTATTTTGAAAGTTGCCGGCGATCAATACATCGGCCCCAATGCGAAGCAAACGCAGCACAGCGGCGCCGAAGAAAAACAAGACGTTAAACACTAAACCCTTCGAGCAATTTCGGATTATTCCTCAAATTGCCCGTTGAAATACAC
>JAGWYI010000131.1 GCA_018969455.1 Bacteroidota bacterium
CCAGACAGGGTTTGTGCCCCTGCGCTGTTCGCTGTAAGCAGCAACCCGCATACCAGGAAAAACATCGCTGCAAGCGCTTGAAAACTGCGTTTTGCAAACATTTTTTTCATGTGAATGAATTGAAATTGTGAAAAGTTACAATGAGTGATTCTTCTTTGCAATGAAACATCAACGATTGATACATACAAAAAAAGCACCAACCCAGGTTGTGATTGACCTGCAGTAAGTGCTTTCTTCGGTACTAAAGGCGTACAATTAGATCCCATTAACTTTTCATGATGATTAAAAGGATATCAAGTGTTCCAGTTCGGAATGTCAATCGGTTCTTGCAATCAAACTAAAATCAAACCAGCAACAACGAATCTTTTGCCACAATTCAAAATGAAAAGCCAATCGGTGAGAACAAGCGCTAGAAGGCTATAAAATGCGCATTTTGATTCGGATGGAAACCTTAAAATACGCTGAACTCATGAGATTAGCAATCCTAGATTATTTCATAAAATGATTGCGGGAGCAAAAATAACACTTTTTTTGAAATTTCAATGGAATTCATTCTTTTTTTGTAAAAAAGCCCCCCTGCAAACTTTTTGCAGAGAGGCCATCCCAAAAACCAATTGTTAAAGACATCTATCTTTCATTCCGATGGGTGACATCGCACCGGAATTTGTTTGCGTTGCTAACGCGTCTTCCCATAAGACACGTATTTATTTTATAGGCTCCGTAGCTGCCGGTGTAGCCAACTTGGGTTTACGGGCAAAAGAGTAGGAGATGCTCAATTCATGGGAACCTCCACTGTACTGCTGGAATTTTGAAAATGACAGATCATAGGTATAAAACAATTGAAACTGCTTGAATTTGGTTCCAATCATGAAAGCGGCAGCACCTTTGTCACTGGGGCGAAAAGTGATACCCGCGATCAATTTCTCATCCAAAAAACGGCCTTGCACGTTCATATCAATCTGATATGGCGTATCCCGAATTTGCCGAATGGTGATAGAAGGTATGATTTTAAAGTTTTGCGATGCAATATCGGCAATATAACCCAATTGGAATATATAGTGTTCAAAAAGACTGGAAGAAGATGTACTGCCATCTACCGGAACATCATCCAATCGGGTACGAACTGCGTTGGGCAAAGCAATGCTCATAAAAAATCGGTCATCATACAAAAGGGATCCGCCCATGGTTGCGTCAAATATTTGCTGCCCGCTAGCCAATCCTTCCAAAACATCGTCATTTTTATCCACAATATCGTTGGTCAACAAATCATTGCTGATTTTCCGACGCAAAAATTCGGTAGACAAACCCAGGCCGATTTTTGCTTTTTGTATCCGAAACCGGAAGGCATAACTCAACGAAAGTTTCATGGTATTCATGTCGCCCACCTTTTCAGAGTAAATGCCTCCTCCCAGTGCCAATTTATCGGAAATTGGGCCGTTGTAAGCAAGGGTATACGTTTTGGGGCTGCCTGCAAATCCGGACCACGAACTGCGGGTATTTACCAGCAATTGGTGTTGGTCATTAAAGCCGGTATAGGCCGGATTGATCAATACCGGCAATACCTGATATTGAGAATAAATGGCTTGTTCCTGGGCGAGCGCCACCACACTGGATAGTGCAAAAACGACCAAAAGAATTAGATTTTTCATCGTATTAAATCAAAAATTGAGGATGAGGATGGAATGTGGGATGATGATGTTGTTGTTTAACGAAGCAAATTGATGTAGCCCTTTCGCTGTTCCTGTATTCCATCGTCATTGGTAAAAGTGAGGATGTAAAAATAGGCGCCTTCAGCGAGTGGTTGATTCGATTTGGTGGTTCCTTTCCAGTTGTTGCTGTTGTTGTTGTAGTTGGTTGTTTCAAAAACAAGCTGTCCCCAACGATTGTATATTTCCACCGTGTTTTTAACCTTTTCGATGCAGGTTATAAACAGATAGTCATTATTTCCATCCTGCTGACCCGGCGTGAGTACCGGACGCACGCGCAGGCATCCGTCTTCAGGATACGGAATGGTGTCATTCCCTGTTGCAATACAGCCATTAGCATCGGTTATCACAAAGGAGATGGATTCACCTGCACACAAATTAGTCGCGCGGTTGCCGGTTCCGGTATGTCCGAAATTGCCCGACCAGGTTACCGAAACAGGCAGCACCGCGCCATTGGGCTTCACCACGATTTCACCATCGCATGAATTGAAGGAGTGCGGCGGGTTGACAGTGTATTCGAGCTCGATGGGAGCAGGTTCAGGCACCACGACTGCATAAGTGGTAGTGATATTGCTTGCATCAGTTATGGTTACAGTGTAGGTCGCGCCACACAAGTTTACTCCCTGTGAGAAGGCGTTGGTGTTGGCCAATTGATCAATTTGATTGGTAGACCACTTAACAACGTAGGGCCCAACGCCACCAATGGCTTTTACACGCACAATGGCATCGCATTCGCCATTGCAACTGGGTTGGTTGAGTACCAGCGCATTGACTGTAAGTGGGGCAGGAGCGGTGAGTTCATCGGCCCAAACGGAAGTACAACCCAAGGCATCTGTGATTGTAACGGCGTATGGCCCACCACAAAGTGTTGTGTTGTTGACATTTGTCACCCCATTGCTCCAAAGAATGCTAGGGTTCCCAAACTGGCCCGAGAAAACAACATTGGCAGCACCATCACACGAACTTGCTCCGCATACCTGATAACCGTTACACAAAGAGGTTTCGTTTACATTCATAATGGCCAGGTTCGATTGCGAGGTAAGGGTAGTTGTTTGCACCTGAGTTTGGGCAATGGCATCGGTGATGGTTACAGTGTAAATACCGGGAGCCAAACCGGTAATTTCCTTGGTTGTAGCCATGAAGCCGTTGGGACCAACCCATTTATAGGAATAAGGCAAAGCGCCTCCCTCTGCACATGCTGACAGTTTTCCATTGAGTGCACTCGCGCAAGTCAGATTGGTTTGACTACAAATGCTGGTAACCAATGGTGGGTAAATGCGGGAGAGTTGAAAAACCTGTGTGGTTGTACAACCTGAACTCAAATTCGTGATGGTAACCACATAGGTACCTGAATCGAGCGAACTAATGATGTTGGTTTTGGCGCCGGTGTTCCAAACAAAACCATAACCGTTTGACGGAGAGATGGTAATGGAACCATTTTTTGAGCTTCCGTTTGGTGGTGTGGCTGTTGAACTTACAAAAACCTGGGCTAGTTGGGCGATGGTTTTGTTGGAAATAACGACCGAAAGTCCGTTGGCCGCGGTTACCGTCAAATTATACAGCCCGGCACCAAGTCCGCATATTGCTGGGGTATAATCATTTATACCCGACTGTGTGCCACCGTTCCAACTAATGGTAAACGGACTCTGCGTGCCGTTGGGAATGTTTAAATAAATGCAACCATCGTTGCTACAAGAATTTTTAATGCTGTCTACCGTAGTAAGCAACATCAAATTTTCCTGTTCCACAACATAAGTGCCAGTCATGGCGCAGTTGTTATCGTCGCGAACAATTACGGTATAGGTACCATTTACCAAACCCGTGATGTCTTGTGTAGTTGCCGTAAAGCCATTGGGGCCTGTCCAAACATATTTATAAACCGCGCCATTGGCGAGCGTACCGCCTGCAACATTCAAATCGATTGCACCATTGGCAGCCACGCCGTTTTGTTTGGTAATGCTTACGGGAGTAAGAACTATAGGCTGCGGCTCCGTAACCACAATTGCAGAGAATACCTTTGTACATCCCGCTGCATCTTTTACGGTAGGCGTATAAGAGCCGCCAGACAAACCACAAATGGTAGATCCTTTCAAACTGGTGTTGGTCCAATCAACGGTATAGGGTGCATTGCTACCTCCGGAAGGCTGGATGGTGATACAGCCATTGCCTGTGCCTGCGCACAAAAGGTTTGTCACGATTGGAGTGCCAATGGTAATATCAGGCGCCCCACCTACGGTCAATTGACCGGTTACTGCGCAACCTTTGGGATCGGTAACGGTATAAGTATACGTACCTGCTGGAACACCGGTTACCGGATTGATGGGAGGAACGGGTACCGGGCCACCTGTCCAGGAAACTGTAGTTGCGCCAGGCCAGCCGCCAGAAACACTTAAAGACATGGTACCATCGGGTACGCCAGAACAAGATGCCGGTGTCGTAGAGCCGTTTACGGCAAGTGCACTCGCCGGGCCTGAAATGGTAACTGGGTTAGCCAGTGTTTTTGTACATTGATTGCCGTCGGTCACGGTCACGCTATAGGTACCCGCTGCGAGATTGGCCGGATTTTGATCGTTTGAAACCGTTATGTTGTTGGCGGTGTTCTTCCAAACGAAGGTATAAGCAGGGTTACTTCCGGGAGTTCCACCTGAAACGCTTAGTGCAATTGCGCCGCTGGCTGTGTTAAAGCATTTCACATCGGTTACGGTACCCAAAGTTGGGGAGATGGCAGCGGGTTCGGTTACTTTAAGCGGAGCAGGTGCAATGTAGGTACAGTTTCGGGCGTCGGTAACAGTGTAAACATAATCTCCTGCCGACAGGCCCGTGATATTGGCCCCGGTGCCTGTATAAGAACCTGGTCCCGACCAGGCGATGGAATAACCCTGGGTGCCGCCGCTGGGAACGATGGAGATTGCGCCATCTTTCCCACCTGCGCACTTGATATTTGTTACAGGGTTGGGCGTACTTGGAACCGAAATGGGCGAAGGCGCCGAAACATTATAAGGAGATGAAACCAGTGTGCAGGTTTTACTATCGGTTACGGTAACAACATAATTACCAGAATTCAAACTGCTGATGTCTTTAGTTGTAGCCATAAATCCATTGGGGCCATTCCATTTGTAGGTAAACGGCGCTGTTCCGCCCACAGGATTGATGGTAACAGATCCGTTGTTGCCGCCAAAACAAGCAACTCCTTGCACTGTTGTAGTTTGTGCGGGGATCGAAATTGCCGGAGGAACGCTCATGGTCGCGGTCGCAGTTGCGGTTCCACTGCCTGCGAAAGTAACAGTTACGGTATAGGTACCGCTTGCTGTAGGGTTGGTTGGGTTTTGAACATTGGAGCTGTAGTTATTGGGGCCAGCCCAGGCATAAGCGGTAGCAGTACCACCGCTAGGCGTAACCGATAAAGAGCCCGGGCCTCCATTACATTGCGGGCTTGTTGCAGTTGCTACGGCCGATATGGTTGCAGCAGGAATAAGCACTTTGCCATTATTTAATACGAAGGGCACTCCGCCAATATTTTTACGGGTTACACCTTGAGGCGAACAGGAAGAGCTGCTAAAACTGATTGGTGTTTCAGAGCCTTGCGGTAAAGTTGCGTTGAAACAGACAGAAAAAATGGTTGTATTATTCGGAAGGGAAACACCGTTGGCAGCCGTTGTATTGCGCCAGTTGAATTTGATTAAACCATTGGAGGTTGTAAAATTAGAGTTGGCGCCGGAGGTAGCCAACGTAAGTGGGTTGGAACCCAATTGAATATTTTGATAAGTAAGTTTGGTGGGGTCGTAGGTCATTGAAAATTCAGAACCTGTCATCCAGAAAAAGTTGGTCACTTTTACATCGATGCATGTCTGCATATTGGTATTCGGAAGGGTATCCATGTCGGCAGTAAAAACAGGGCCACAACCTATGTTGGCGGGATCCATCATATATACCGTATCCTGAACCCCGGAATAATTGGGGCCTGCTGTATTGTTGAATACATTCATACTTGAGGCATTATAAGCCTCACAAATGGATCCGCCTCCTTGCGATAGGCCATTGGCATCGAAATAAATTCTAGTTTTGGCGCCGGGCGCACCAATACCACGGAAACAGATATCTACCATTTTTGCCCCATCGGCAAGATTCACACCGGCAGCTGCAGGGTCGTCCCAGCCAACAACAAGGGTGTTGGGGGCTGGATTGGTAATTTTATTGGCTAAATCAACCAATAAAGGGTTGTGCATGCGCGTACAATCGTATTGCAATACTGCTGGGTCCCAGTGTACGGCAAATGTTAGGGCGACAATTAAATCAAAATCATTAACGGTGATTGGGACACAGCCATACTGCCCCTGCGGAATGTATATATTATTGGCAATCACCCTGAACCCAGTATAGGTGGTAGCAGCCGGTGGATTACCGCTTCCAGTACATGAGGATCCGCCACCGCCGCCACCGCTGCCAATCACGGTTGAGCCACCATTGGCATAGGTAACCGTAACATTGTTGCCGGCACTGTTTATCACTTCGATGCCTGGCGCAACGGTGCTAACATTTACAATGTTGGTACCAGAACCAATAACAGTGAAACGCAGCGTAAGAATGGCCGTTCCATTGGGCAAGGTAACTCCGGTTGGGTATTGGCTTTGGTTGGGAAACCAGGTAACCACAATTTTACCCAAATTGGGGTGTGAGTTCAATGTCGTATCAATATAGCCCGGAAGTGCCGGATAATCGATCGAATCGAAACGCAGGATGTTGGAATTGTAAGTAATGGGCAACTGAAGCGAATTGATGTTGGTGAATCCAGTCACTTTCAGTTGCAAGGTCACATTGTTTCCAACAGGAACGCTGGGCAAACTTGCCGGCGAAAATGTAGTAGTGAGCTGTCCAAAAACGGTGGAAGCGAACAACAACAGACCCAAAACGAGTACGTTTGTTATCGGTTTCATCTTTAACACGGTGGGATGATGGTGAATAAATATTTACAATTTCAAAAATGGAATATTTCCAGCAGAACGACTGCTTTCGATATGGAGGAAATACATTCCATGATTTATTGAGGAATTGGCCGGAATATCAAGTATTTGAAGTCCTGATTCTAAATGGTCAAACAATTGGGTATAGCAGACCTGTCCCAAAAAATTCAGAATCCGAATTTGTACTGGGCCCGCTTCTGGTAATTCATATTGAATTCGAACCAAGTCTTGTACCGGGTTGGGTGTTATTTTCAAATTCAAAGGGACAGGTAAAGGTTCTTCCCCAGATACCGTGTATCCTACCGCTACAAAACCTTGTGTAATTCCTGCCTGACTGATGTTAATTGGAATTAATCCACCAAACTGGTTGGTTTTGGTAATTTCAAAAAGTGTTGGAAAGGATTCTGTGATCTGGATAGGCGACCCAGAAAGGAGAGGGCCGGTAACCGTGAACTTGATTTTAAAAATGATGCTGCTATCGGGCTTGCTTGTTCCTATTGTGTTGTTGGGCGATTCCCAAGCGAAGCGAATCAGGCCGCTATCAAGCGCATTTTCTATGTTAAAATCCTGCGCATTTAACTCTGGCAAGTTATAGGAACTGAGGCTGAAAAATGTTAAGACAGAAGGATTCCAACGAATGACAAATTGTGCGGAGAGCACGCTGTCGAAATTAATCACCTTTACCGGCACGGTAATCAAATTACCCGTGGTTTCTTGATTTAAAACCGGAAGTAAAACTTGAATAGGTTGTGCATGCAGGTAGCAGGTACATGTCAGTAAAAAACTGAACACTGCCATTCGTAAATGTGCATTCATGGGTGTAACAATTGGATTTGGATTATGATAATGTCTTTTCAAAAGATCGCACGGAAAAATGCGAAAAGGAAACCGTTTTTCAACGAATGGATTAAAATGGATGGAGGTGCGCGCAAAGATACAATTCTCATGCGACCACAATACAAAATTCAAAAAGCGGGCCAAAACTGTTTTTTGGAGAACTTTTTTTAATTTATTAAAATCTACGCATTAAAAAAGTGGGTGACGCTTTTACAGCGCCACCCACTTATATTTGTTTTACCTGATTATAACAATCAGGGAATCATCATTTTATTCAACTACAACCATTTTCTTGGTCGCGTTGTTTGAACCAGCAGAAAGTTGGTAGAACAATACGCCAGAAGACAGGTCAGAGCGATTGATGGTTACAGTGTTCAAACCTTTTGCATAGTTGCCGTTGATCACCTTCACGATACGACCGTCGATGGTGGTAATCGTAAGGGTTGCTTCAGAAGCAGAAGGCAGGTTGAAACTGATGTTGGTGCGGCCTTCAACCGGGTTTGGTGTATTTTGGAACAGTTCGAAGCCAGATCCCGCAACGATACCAGTAGTACCATTAAAACGGAATGCAACATCGTTACGTGCACCATTTTCAACATTGTAAGCTTCTGCTTTGGTGATGCGGCTGCTTACTGCCAACATGTTGCTCAATTGACCGGCATTTTTAGCGCGGAATTTCACAGCAAATGCTTGTGCATTGCCTTCAAAAGAAGCAGTGATGGCATCAGCGAACACACCAAAGTTATCAGTGCCCATGTTTTCACCTGGGATCACTTCTACTACTTCCAAACCAGCGAAGTTCATAGTAAACTGGTATGCAGCCATTTTTTCTGCCGCTTTGAAGTCTACAACAAATTCTTCACCTGCGGCAACTGCGCGGTCATTTACATCGAAGAAGGTAGTACCTGCAGAGCGGTCGTCGGAAGACATCGCGCTGTTTGCAATGGCGTTGTTGTTTACGTCACCCACTTTAATGGATACGAAATCTTGGTCCAAAGTGCTACCTGTAATTGCAGACAGTGCCTTAGATTCTGGGAATGCAGCAGCAAACGGGTTGTTTGCATTCTGGAAAGTGAAAGCCTTGTCTACGAAGCGCCAGCTGGTGTTGTTGGGCAACTCATTGTAAACACCCAAAATCAATTTACGCAATTCAACGATGTCGAATGTGGTGATTGAGCCAGATTTGTTTGCATCCGCAGCGATCATTTTGTATGGGCTGTTCAAAGATTCGATGCCCAAAATGTGTTTGGAGATCAAAACCAGGTCATACGTAGATACACCGTTCAGAGGGTTGTCATCTTTATGTGGCGTAACAGTTGCATTGGAAGACAATGGAATGGCATTGAAGCTATACGCACCGTTTGCATCTGTATTGGTTGTGTAGTTATAGTTGGAAACGCCGTTTCCTGAACCACTTACCTGAACTGCTACGTTTTGAACGCCATTTGCCATTTCAGTTTTCAGTTGACCAGCAACTTTAGCCTGACCAGGAGCGCTTGGGCAGTTGCCCATGTTGTCCTGTACAATTACATACGTTTCGCAGAAGTCGGCGTTGCCCGCTTTGTCGATTGACCACAGTTTAACCAACTGCGTGCCCAATTCCTGGCAAGTGAAGGTTACGCTCGTGAT
>JAGWYI010000132.1 GCA_018969455.1 Bacteroidota bacterium
AATCAGCGCAGGATACTTCACCGGTTTCGAAGGCGTGTTCGGACAATTCTTCAAACGCTAAGTCCAACGGAATTGAAATTCCGTTGACAAAAGCGAAGTCCAACGAAATTGAAATTCAGTTAACAAAACAGGAATTGAAATTCCATTGACAAAGTTGGAGTCGAAATTCCCTCCACAAAAAAACACTAAAAGTTACGCGGAAAGGAAGACCGCTAACCGACAGCGATTACAGATTGGTAACGTTTTCTAACCGGCTCGAGGAAATCTCGGGCCGGTTTTTTTATGATTGAACAAAATCAGGCAAAGCAAAATCCCCAAAGGGTATGCGGGGGGGCAAAGGCAATATCATGAAACACTTGATTATCAGCGGAATAGAAGGGGGACCTCTCCGACGTCCAGCATGCTAGGCCGGGTTATTTTCAGCGATTGAAGGCTCCAACAAATCCCATTTATTCCCATACAGATCTTCAAAAACCGCTACAGTACCATATTCAAAAGTCTCCGGCAGCCGTATAAATTGAACCCCTTTTTCCCTTAAATCTGAATAATCCCGCCAAAAATCATCTGTGTACAAAAACAAAAAAACCCTGCCCCCTGCCTGATTCCCGATGTAAAGCAACTGCTCCTCGGTACTTGCCCTGGCCAACAGCAGGCTGCAAGCGCCTGCACCTTTGGGCGACACCAGCACCCATCTTTTATCCGAATCCAGGCGTCTGTCTTCCAAAAGTTCGAAGCCGAGAAGCCCAACATAGAAATCAAGCGCCTCATCGTAGTCTCGAACGAGCAAACTAACATGTGCAATAAATTGATTTTTCACGCTTTACAAAATTTAAATATTAATATATTTTACGCCGCCAGATTTTGTGCATGACGATCCTTATAAGTCATTAGAAATCAGCGAAATCCATCCTGATTTATCCAGAAAATCCGGCGAATCCTGGTATAAATTAAATTACGCGGGCCCCTAATCCCAAAAAAATCAACACAGCATTTAATCATCCAGGCCATCTTCCTCACCCGACAGAATGACCGACATATCCCGGTTTCGGTGCATGGCGCACCAACTGCAGTCCGGGCGGCCGCAACCGGTGCTAAAGGCGCGGGCTTGAATTTTCTGCCAGGTATCCTCAATCAGGGCCCGCATCCACGACAGGTTTTCCGGTTCGATCAGGGCATCAGAATACACGAAATTGCCTTTTTTGTCGGGTTCCAGCCAGGAAATGCTGGTTTGCACCACTTTTTCGGGATACACCCGCGAGGCTTCTATCAGCAACTGATAAAACAAAAGTTGCCGCCAATACACGCCGCCGTACGGTTCTGCGTCATTGGGTGGCGCCAGTTTTTTGGCGTCTGGCGCCCCGGTTTTGTAATCCACCAGGCGGATGCCCTGGTCGGTCCACTCTATTTTATCGATTACCCCGCTGATGGGTACGCCATTTATTTCTACCCGGTCTATTTTGCGTTCCACCACCGCCCGTTTGCGCCAGTAAGGCACCTGTTCGAGGGCATATCGATTGAGGTATCGGCTGCCCAGGTTTTTGCGTTGTAAAAAACCATGGGGGCTGAAATAGCCTTGAAAATGCGCCATTTGCTGTTCGAAGAGCGCAACCAGTTGCGTTGGGGGAGGCGCTCCGTTTTTCATTTGATTAAAAAATTGCCTTAAGGCCTCGTGCATGGCAATTCCGTATGCGGCATCTTCGCGCATGGCCTCGGGGATGCGCAGCACATCGGAGTAGTAAAACGCAATCGGGCAACGCAAATACCGGTTCAGCGCAGTCACATTCAAGGAAAAATCGGCCAGCAATGCGTCTAAGCGGTCTTTCTCGGGCAGGGTGATGTTGGGTTGGGCAGGCTCCAGGAGGAGTCCGATTTGCAGCTCAGTCATCAGCGCGGGGTTGGAGGGCAAGTGCATTTTGGGCAGTCCGGTTTCATCCACAAATCGGGTTTGTTCCAGTGCTTTTCCACTCCAGTCACTTTGGCTGTAGGAGAGGTACAAATGGTGTTTGGCGCGGGTCATGGCCACATAAAACAGGCGCCGCCGGGCCTCTTCCGCATCTTCTTCGCCTGAGTAGGTGAGTGATTCCGGGAGTGCAAAGCGTCGGCTGTTTTGGCGGGCGCCGGGCTCCCAATCTTCTGTGGTACAATCGATTAAAAACACATATTCGTATTCCAGGCCTTTTGCGGCATGGGCAGTACGGAGTTGTACGCCCCCGCCGGGCCGCACCTGTTGCAGCAACTCGAGGGGCAGGTGATTGTCGTCCATGTTATCGAGCAGGCGGAGCAGGCGATCCAGACTGAAACGCGGGTTGCGTGCCACCTCCCGGTTGATGAAATCCAGAAAAGTGTGCAGCACTTGCAGCCACCAGATTTTGTCGGGCTGTTGAAATGCCCAGTGCAGGATACCGGTTTCGCGGTACAACTGTTCCATCCAGGCAGGTAATGAAACCCGGGTGGCATCGGCGATCCACTGGTTGAGGGCGCGGAGCACTTCCCGGGGTGATTGGAATGGCGCCATGGGCATGCCTGCCACCTTTTTGCCTGCATTTCGAAAAAACGCTTCGTTTTCGCGGCGCAGGTCGATGGCCAGCTCGGCTATATCCAGCGGATGGAGGTTCCACCAGGATGCATGCAGGAGCCTGAACAGCCTGTAATCTCCGCTGTAAGGCGCTTGCAACTCATCCTGGACATAACGCAACAAATCGCGCAACTGCTGAATGAGGGGCAAATCGAGCAGATTTACCGGTCGTTTGGTGGAATACGGGATATTTTTTTTGTCGAACCACTGCATGAGGCGCAGGGCATTCTTGTGCCGGGCGTACAGCACCGCGATTTCGTCGGGCGGCACGCCCGATTGCAACAAACTGGCAATACGGGCGGCGACATCGGCAGTTTCGTGGAGGTGGCTTTCGTACACATGCACCAGCGCTTCGCCTTCGGCATCCTGAAATGCCTGTAACTTTTTGTCGTTCAATGCCTTATCCAGGAGCATAACCGCCCGCATTTCGTTGTGGGCGATGAGTCGGGAGGCGGCATCGAGGATGTTCTGACTGGAACGGTAATTGGTTTCGAGCAGCACTGTAAGCAGTGCAGGCTGGTGCTTGTGGTAAAACTCGATGAGGTTGCGCAGGCGCGCGCCCTGAAACTCGTAAATGCTTTGGTCGTCGTCGCCCACGATGAATACGTTGGGCGCTTCCCAGAAGTTGATCAATTGGCCAATCAATTGATTTTGAGCGCCGTTGGTGTCCTGGTATTCATCGACCAGGATGTATTGGCAGCGTTCCTGATACTGGCGGAGGAGGGCTTCATGGGTTTCGAATGCTTTAAGCACCCACAGCAGCATGTCTTCGTATTCGTAGCGGCCCTTGCGTTCGAGTTGGTATTGAAATTTGGGGTACAGATCGGCGGCGGCCTTCAGGCGTTCCATTTTTTCGGTAATATCCAGCACTTTGGCCGTTTTCGGTTCGCCTTTTTTTCCGAATTTATTGTTTTTTTGATAAATAAAAGCCTCATTTTGGGGCAGTTCACGCAAAAAAACATCCACAGCGCGGCGTACAAGTCCGGCCGTCCAGCCCTCTTTTTTCATATTGGAAAAGAGTTCGGAGAGATGTTGTTCGTAAAAAAACGCCTGTTTTTTGCCCGATCGCAGGGGATGTTCGGGGTCGAGTTGTTCGAGCATTTCCCGAATCATTTCCACGCGTTCCAGTTCGGAGAGCGGTTCGATGTCGCCGCGGCCGAAGATTTCGAGATTTTCCTGGATTATGCGGTTGCAGAAAGCGTGAAAGGTAAAAACGGGTACGCGATGCGCTTCCGGTCCGATCATATCGAGCAGGCGTTCGCGCATGGCGCGTGCACCGGCATCGGTGAAGGTGAGGCAAAGGATGTTTTGGGGGCGGGCGTCGGTTTCGAGCAGGATTGCGCCAATGCGGGTAGCCAGCACCTGGGTTTTGCCGGTGCCGGGGCCGGCGATGACGAGCACGGGGCCTTCGGTTTGGCGCACTGCCCGGGCCTGGGCGGGGTTGAGTTGCGCCAGCAAGGCGCGAAATGCCGTGTTGTACTGCTGGAGGGGGGATTCCATGCTGTTTAAATGCACTGGCAGAGCTCTACCAAAACGCCGTTGGTGGTTTTAGGGTGCAGGAACACCACCCATTTGTTGTCGGCGCCGCGCTTGGGTTCGCGGTTGAGGGGGGTAAACCCTTCGGCTTCCAGGCGTTCCACTTCGGCGTGGATGTCGCTTACTTCGAAAGCGATGTGGTGAATTCCTTCGCCGCGTTTTTCGATGAATTTGGCGATGGGGCTTTCCGGGTCGGATGCTTCGAGCAGTTCAATTTTGCTATCTCCGATTTGGAAAAAAGAAGTGCTTACTTTCTCAGAAGCCACGGTTTCGATTTTATAGTGTGGTTTTCCGAGCAATTTTTCAAAAACGGCATTGCTGTCTGCGAGGTTTTTGACAGCGATTCCGATATGGTCGATTTGTTTCATTTTTGTTTTATCCAGATTTCGTCGGTGTTAAAAAGCTTCTGCAAATTAAGCATTTTTTGTTGAATATCTGACATATTTTGATAATAAAACTGTGTGCCGATTTGATATCCATTTTTGTTGCCGAGGTACACTTCGTATCCATTTTTTTTGAGGGTGGCGATGGTACGGTCGGCGTTGGCCTTTTCTTTAAGGGTTGCGACGATAAGGATACACAGGCGTCCATTGTTTTGCAATTCTTTGCGGGCCTCCTTCATTTTCTTATCAACTTCTGTTTTTACCACCTGGTCGAGGTCTTTCCCTTTGGGCGCCGGATTTTCTTCGGGTGTTTCAATTTTGGGTTCAGGCGCGACATTGGTTTTTGCGGGTTTGGCTGTTTCGGATGCTTCGGAGGGTTCTGCTTCGGTTGTTTTTTCCACTTTGGCGACCTGTTTTTTTTCGGCAGGGCGCTGATTTCGCCACCACCACAGGGTAATAGAGGCCGAGAGTGCGAGAAAGATGGAAAGAACAAACCAGATGGATGTCCAGCGTGAGCGTTCGGCCATTGGAGGGGTTACGGCGATATCGGGTGCGGCAACGGGCTTGCTGATGGGTGTTGCGGTACCGGTAGGGGTGAGTTCGGCGACTTCGCGCGAGCGTGCGAGCGGCGAAAACTGCAAAGGCGGCAATCCGAAAGATTCGGCGCTGTAGTTGGTGGCATCGGGCAAAAACTGGATTTTTTGCACATAATTTTTATACAAACGACCTATTCCTGGCAAGGTTACGATTTCGCGTTGGTTGAGCAGGTCGCGCATTTTCTCAACAAAATCATTCACGGCCTGGCGGGCCTCCTCGATGGTAATACCATGGGTATCAGCGATATCGCGCACCAAAATCCCATCATCCAGGGTCAAATTTTCACTAAAGGAAAGTGTCTTGTTGGGTGGATGCACTTTGCCACCCACATAATCCAGGGCAGCATTGGAACGCATGGAAGTAAATCCGCCAAATTCCGGAATGTGCAACGTGTCGTGCAAAAACAACAGTTTTTCTATGTGAGCCGGTATGTCAATCTGCATGTCAAAAACGTCTGAGGTTGGGAGAAGTCAGGAAAAAATACTACACCGAAAACCGCTATTGTCTGTAAAACGACGATTAAAATCAATGAACCATTCCTTATTGCAATTTTATTGCCAAAATTGAAGCAAAAGTAGTGGATTATCCGTTTGATCTACTAAGACAGTTGTGAATATTTTCTACTTACAACCACTTTAAATAGAAATTATATATATCATTTTGGCTATTTTAAAAAATTTACACAAACCATATCATCTTTTTTTAAAATATTATTCCTGAAGCCTGTCAACTATTTTCTTCAAAAATTGGGCTTCAAAAAACCCCAAAAAAATGCATGCCGCAATTAAATTTTTAAATTCGACATTTTTGTAGGTGCAGGATACTTCAATAAGTATGTAATTTTGCGCAAGATCAATAACAACAAATAAAATGAGTGAAGTCGAAAGCTTCTTTAAGTCGGCTTTTTCTGTAGACAACGTGATTTTCGGATTTGATGGCGGCGACCTCAAAGTTCTCCTCATTCAACGAGGCGCCGCCCCCTACAAAGGAAAATGGGCTTTACCTGGCGACCTGGTTTATCCCAATGAAGACCTCGACACCGCAGCACAACGGGTATTAGAACAATTAACCGGATTACGCAATGTGTATCTCGAACAGGTTAAAACATTTGGCGCCGTCGACCGACACCCGCTGGGACGCGTTATTACCATTGCATACTATTCGTTGATCAAAATTTCAGACTATACCGTTACACCCGCATCCTTTGCTCAATCGGCCAAATGGCATTCGGTAAATAAGGTAACCGAACTGGCCTTCGACCACAACGAAATTCTTTTCAGCTGCCTCAATCGCTTAAAAAGAAAAGTTCGCATGACGCCGGTGGGCTTTGAATTGCTGCCGCCCAAGTTTACACTCACAGAGCTACAACAACTCTACGAATCGGTGCTGAGTCCGAGCAAAGGCCTCGACAAACGCAACTTCCGAAAAAAAATGTTGTCGATGAACCTGCTGGTGGAACTCACTGAGTCACAGGCCGGTGTGGCCCACCGCCCCGCCAAACTTTACCAGTTCGATCGTGAAAAATATGAAGAGTTCCTGGCAGAAGGCTTTAGCTTTGATATTTGAATCAGTTGAAAAAGCCATACTGCGCACCAAAGGTCATCCGAAGCGTCGATCCATATTTGTTGCTTACATATACCTCCGGTTTTTGACTGACCACATATGTAGGGCGCGCATATACCCGAAACGAGGTGCCCAGGGTAAACAATTTAAAGCCCAGCCCAAATTCATAACTGGTTAATTGCTTGTGCATCAGTTCCGAACGTTGTACGCCATATGGCAATGGATCTTTTGATTGCGCATCGGTAAACACCACCCGCTCGGCCGGACGTGTGTTTAAAAACTCAAACTGAATGGCTGCATGCGCATAAACGCAATTGCAACTGTGGAGCCGAAAATTGACCTTTAGCGGAACCGTCCAATAGGCCGGTTTGAACCCTTTCACATCGTAATAATACGTTATAACGGGCTGATCATCAATTATTTCGGTTTTATACTTGCCGTTGTAATATACATATTGGTACTCATGATAGTATTTGCGCATAAGCCCCACACCCAATGAAAAGCGCCAAAAAGAATATTCGGCCTGAATTCCAGGCATTACGCGCGGGATAATATCATCATGGTACTGCTTGACGTCAAAGCCGGTTTCTAACCCAAAAATCAATCGCCCAATCGGATCTTTCCGTTGAGCATGTGCATTTTCAACCTGCCATAAAATCAAAACGAGGGCGATAAATTTCCACATAAGCCTGTTTTTTGCTTGAAAGATAAAGACTAGATCAGAATTGGCCGGCTTTCGCTGTCTTCTTATTCTCCAATCAAGCGTTTTTGCACAAAACCTGTCAATTTCGTAAATAAATGCATGGTTGCATTGTCACCATAGATCCCATGATTCCGGTTGGGGTAATATTGGGTTTCAAATGGCTTGTTGGCCTTGATCAAAGCATTGATCATTTCGGTGGTTTGCTGCCAATGCACATTGTCGTCGGCAATGCCGTGGCAAATCAAATAATCTCCCCGCAACAAATGAGCGAAATTAACGGGCGAATTGTTTTCAAATCCCGCTTCATTTTCCGTCAGGGTACGCATGTATCGCTCGGTGTATGCCGAATCATACCATTTCCAGTTGGTCACCGGCGCTACGGCCATCGCCATTTTAAACACGTCATTCCCTTTCAACAAACAAGAGCTGCTCAAATATCCCCCAAATGACCAGCCCCATATTCCAATCCGGGCCGGATCGATATAAGGCAAACTGCCCAGGTAACGCGCTGCAGCAATTTGATCTTCCGTTTCCAGCTTGCCAAGCTGCAATTGGGTGCATTTCTTAAACGCTTCCCCGCGCGCGCCGGTGCCGCGGTTGTCGACACTTACCACGATAACACCATGTTGCACCAAATACTGATGCCAGGGCATCATATATCCATCGTATTGATTTTGAACAGTTTGAGAACCCGGACCGCCATAAACATCAAATAAAACAGGGTATTTTTTCCCTGCAGCCAGGGTATCTGGGCGAATCATCCAGCCATTCAGCTCTATGCCATTCGGCAATCGGAAGGACCAAAACGTCTTCTTTTTAAAGCCAAAATTTTTCATGGCCGACCTTACGCGGCTGTTGTCGGTTAGTACCCGCAGTTTTTCCCCGTTTCGTTTATTCAAGGTGATGCGCGGCGGTGTATTGGCATCTGACCATTGCAGGGTGTAGTAATTAAAATCGGGGCTGAATTTGGCATCCCAGGTACCCGGACCCGCGCTTATTTCTGTTGCCTTTCCGCTACGCAGATCACTTTCCCAAACCTGACGTTGCAAGGGGCTCGGGCTGGCCAATTGGTAGTAAATTTTGCCGTTTTTCTCGTCAACTCCATAAAAAGCGGTCATATCCACGTCTGCCGGTGTGAGGGGCTTTGGGCTGGGCTCGGCTTGTCGGTCAAAACTGTATTGATACAATCGATTGTATCCATCTTGCTCACTCGACCACAAATAGTGTTGGCCATCGGCCAAAAAAAACAGATTGTCGTGCAATTCAACATAAGCCTTATTGGTTTCTTGCAACAACAAACGCAAAGGCAAATAACGGTTCTTTCCCAATTCATCGGGCAAGGGCCGGTCAATCAACACCTGAAGCAATTCCAGGGTATCTTGCATCCTGTTCAATCGGGTGATGATCAATTCACTGGAGGGTGTCCAGTTTAACCTTGGTACATAATCTTCCTGCTCCAAGCCTTCTATTTGGTACATGTTGCGGCCCGACAATTCGTATACCTGAACCCGAACTTCCGAATTGGGCTGGGCCACCTTTGGATACTTAAAACTGTCTTGCGCGGGATACATGTCACCACGGTACAAATTCATTTTATAAGCGGGTATGCGACTTTCATCAAAGCGAATAAACGCAATCATTCGACTATCCGGGCTCCATTTTATGGCCTGCATCCCGCTTCCGTCTACCGGACTGAATTCTTCCTCATAGAGCCAATCGGGCAAACCGTTCCGAACCTTATTGATGGCGCC
>JAGWYI010000133.1 GCA_018969455.1 Bacteroidota bacterium
CTTTCCACGGGGTAAAAATCAACATCAGTTCTTCATTTTAAACCTGCATTCAACGCTGCAAAACATGAAAAAAGCAATTTTTTATACACTATTTGCACTCGGGATGTGTTTTTCTGCCTGCGAAGAAAAGCAATTGGTCATTCCGGAACTTTCGGTAGGTAAAAAACGCGTATTGGTAGAAGAAATTACGGGCGCCAACTGCTCCAACTGCCCATCCGGCGCGCAGGAACTGGCTGCCCTTCAGTCTCAATATGGAAAAGATAATTTGCTCATCGTGAGTATCCACGCAGGCGGTACGCTCTCCCATCCGATCACGGGAAGCAAATACGACTTCCAAACCAATGATGGATACGATATGACCAATTACATCGGTACACTCTTTGGTATCCCGGCTGCTTCCATCAATCGTGTAGAAGATCCGGTAGATGAAACACCGTTTCTCATCGGAGGATGGGCCGCAAACATTGCCAACGAATTCAAAAAAGATTACGGTTTGGGGGTTTTTGTGGCAAATACCTACAATGCCGAAACCCGCAATTTGGATATTTCCGTAAACATTGCACCGGAAAATGCAATCGGCGGAGAAAATCGCCTCACAGTGGTAATTACTCAAGACAGCATTGTGGATGCTCAATATGATGGTGTAAAAATTATTCCCAATTATGTACACCGCCATGTTTTCCGGGATGCCGTCACCAAACCCGACGGCGAAATCATCCAGGAGCCACTGCTGGCAAATGGCTTGGTTCAGAAGAAATACAGCGTAAAACTTCCTGCTGAATGGGAGGCAAAACACTGTGCGGTGGTGGCTTTTGTGCACCGCAACCAGAACAACAACAAAGAAATTTTGCAGGCAGCCGAAGAGTTTGTATTCAAATAGCGTATTTTCGCCGAACAATTGATATAGCCAAATTTTACCTTCACCACAGTTTTGCGTTTCCTATGTTTCAACTAACAGAAGAACACTTCGCCGTAAAAGAAGCGGCGCGTAATTTTGCCCAAAATGAACTGAAACCCGGCGTAATCGAACGGGATTCCAAAATGCAATATCCCACAGAACAAGTTCGGAAAATGGCCGAACTCGGCTTTATGGGAATGATGGTTTCCCCCGAATACGGCGGCGGCGGAATGGATACCCTGTCGTATGTACTGGCCATGGAGGAAATCAGTAAAATTGACAGCTCCTGCTCGGTAATCATGTCGGTGAACAATTCGCTGGTTTGTTGGGGTATTGAAACTTTTGGTACTGAAGCGCAAAAACGCAAGTATTTGCCCAAATTGGCAACAGGGGAGTGGATCGGATCTTTTTGCCTTTCCGAACCCGAGGCTGGTAGTGACGCAACCAGTCAGCGCACCACCGCGGTGGATATGGGCGATTATTACCTGCTCAATGGCACCAAAAACTGGATTACCAATGGTGGCACATCGAAGGTACATCTGGTTATGGCGCAAACCTACCCGGAAAAGGGGCACAGGGGCATCAACTGTCTGATTGTTGAAACCGATTGGCAAGGTGTTACCATTGGCGCAAAAGAAGACAAACTCGGCATCCGCGCCTCCGATACCCATACCATCATGTACAATGATGTAAAAGTTCCCAAGGAAAATCGCATTGGCGACGACGGGTTCGGGTTTAAATTTGCCATGAAAACCCTTTCAGGCGGCCGCATCGGCATTGCATCCCAGGCATTGGGTATCGCTGCAGGCGCCTATGAACTTTCGGTTGCTTACGCTAAAGAACGGGAGGCGTTTGGAAAACCCATTGCCCAACATCAGGCAATAGCCTTTAAAATTGCCGACATGGCCACCGATATTGAGGCGGCGCGCATGTTGGTATACCGGGCAGCCTGGTTGAAAGATCAGCATCTGGATTATGATCAGGCGGCTGCCATGGCCAAATTGTTTGCCTCGGAAGTTGCCATGAAGCATACGGTAGAGGCCGTACAAATTCATGGCGGTTATGGTTTTGTAAAAGAATACCATGTGGAGCGCCTGATGCGCGATGCCAAAATTACCCAAATATATGAGGGCACATCCGAGGTGCAACGCATTGTGGTTTCGCGCAATGTACTCAATGGTGCGTTATACGTTGATTCTCCGGTACTTTCCATGCCATAAAAGGCAGTGAGCAACCTGGCAGATTGCACTTGGAACCGAATTCGGTTTTAGGTGCAATCTGCATTTCAGGCCATGCTTTGTAGTCCTCAGGCCTCCACCATATCCTGTGTTTTGGCATATTCGGCGGCCAATTTGGCTTGTAAATCGCCCGGCACGGCAGCATAATCGGCAAAATTCATGGTAAACTTCGCTTTCCCTTGGGTGAGTGAACGCAGAGCCGAAGAATATCGATGCAATTCCTTCAGCGGCGCCCTTGCCCGTATCACCTGATAATGTCCTTCGGCATCCATACCCATGATAATGGCGCGTCGGGGTTGTAAATCACTCATGACAGCGCCCATAAATTCGGCGTCAACCATTACTTCCAAATCATAGATGGGTTCCAGAATTTGGGGGCCTGCTTTCAAAAAGCCTTCCCGGAAGGCCATCATCGAAGCAATCTGGAAGGCCATATCGTTCGAGTCGACATCGTGCATTTTCCCGTCGTAAACAGATACCCGTACATCGCGGCAGTACGAACCCGTGGAAGGGCCTTCCTCCAGCTTATTCATGATGCCTTTCTTTATTGCATTGATGAAGCGGGTATCAATCACGCCGCCCACAATGGCCCATACAAAACAGAATTTACCGCCCCATTTCAAGTTTTCCACTTCGGTTTGTTTTACCGTCAGGTTGTGGGGCGCTGGCATCCCATCATAGTAGGGTTCAATGCGCATGTGCACTTCTGCAAATTGGCCGGCGCCTCCCGATTGTTTTTTATGGCGATACTCCTGGTTTACTTCTCGGGTGATGGTTTCGCGGTAGGGAATGCGTGGTTCGATGAATTCCAGGTGCACGCCGAAATGTTGCTCGGCCCGAACGCGCACCACTTCGAGGTGTAGCTCTCCCTGCCCCTGAATGATGGTTTGCCGCAGTTCTATGCTTTGATCCACCACGAGGGTTGGGTCTTCTTCCTGAATGGCGTGCAGGGCATGGGCCATTTTTTCAACATCGGCTTTGCTTGGGGGCAAAACGGCCATTCGAATACGGGAAACCGGGAAATGAATGCGTTCAATGCGAATATCCGATCCTTTCGGGCTCAATGTTTGATTGGTGTGTGTATTTTTGAGTTTAACGGTACAGCCGATGTCACCCGCGCGCAATTCATTTACCGCATCCCGGTTTTTACCTTCACTTTCATATAATTGAGCAAAGCGTTCCATGCTGCCATTGTCGGCATTGATGAGTTCATCACCCGATTTCAGGACGCCCGAATACACTTTAAAGTAGGAGACATTCCCCACCTTGGGTTCATGAACGGTTTTGAAAATAAATACGCAGGGGCGTGCTGCCGGGTCGCAAGGTTTGGCCCCTCCGCCTTCCAGGCTTGCCGCAGGACGATCGGCCGGGCTGGGGCAAATGTCGTGGATGAAGCCCATGATGCGTCCGGAGCCCATATCTTTTAACCCGGAAGCGCAAAAAACGGGATAATATTGACGGTGCGCCAGCCCGATTGTCAATCCGCGGGCAAGTTCGTCTTCACTCAAATTGCCCTCTTCAAAGAATTTTTCCATCAGGGCATCGTCGTTTTCTGCGGCTGCTTCTACCAGTGCCTGGTGCAGGGCATTGGCGCGATCCAGGTGTTCGGCTGGAATATCCTTTTTTTCTGGTTTTCCGCCGCTGGAAGGGAACAAATACATCACCATGCGCAGGGCATCAACGATTGCATGAAATCCCGGGCCCGGATCTACGGGAAACTGAACGGGGAGCACACGATTTCCGAAACGTTGACGCGCTTGTTCCAGCGTGGTTTCAAAATCGGCTTTTTCATGATCTACCTGATTGATTACAAGCATGGTAGGCGTGTCGAACTTTTCAATGTATTCCCAAATCAGTTCAGATCCTACTTCCACGCCATTTCGGGCATTCAGCAACATGATCGCGGTATCGGCCACCTTTAGGGCTGTTACGACCTCGCCTGCGAAGTCATCCAGTCCGGGAGTATCCAGAATGTTGATTTTAGTGTCTTTCCAGGCGCAGTGAAGGAGGGAGGCAAACAGGGAGTGGCCGCGCTGCTGTTCGAGGGCAGTGTAGTCGCTCTGGGTATTGCGTTCTTCGACAGAGCCCCGTCGAGAAATCGCTTTTGCTTCGTAAAGCATGGTTTCGGCAAAAGTTGTTTTGCCGCTTCCGGAGTGTCCTACCAGGACGATGTTCCGGATTTTGCTGGTGTCGTAAGCTACCATAGCGCAATGAACTGATTTTGGTTAAAAATTGGCCGGATCGGGCACATTAAAATTACAGAAGGAAGCGCAGCGAATGCCAATAAGGGTAATCAGGGCGCTGATCTGTGGCTTTTCAATGGGAGCGACCCGGCAGGCTTATAAACGGGCAGCGTGCATAAAACAGGGAATGTTTGGTGAACGAATCTGCTTAAGGCCTCCAATTTAGGTACTGTTGAGGTTTTTACGTTAATAAAATATTAATTTTTTTACCACAAAACCTTCTTTAGATCGGGTACAATCTGGATGAGGAAAAAAAATAAAAAAATAGTGGAATTCCCGGCAGCGTTTCTGTGGGCCTGTTCGTTTTTGAACTGCCTTTAATACCGAACCAATATTTACGCAACATTTTCTATGACAGCAACATTCATTTACACCGTTGTTCTTGCAGCAATTTACTTTGGAAGAAAAGTGTTTGCACTGAAAGCGCAACATGCCTAGAAACTGTTTGATTGCAGTTTTTCTATCCATTCAATTCTTTCAAGCCCCGTACTTCAGCAAGCAGCACGGGGCTTTGCATTTTCTCCTTATCTTTGCGTTTTGCTTTGAATGTAAGCGACTCTCTGGTTGCTTGAATAGGAATTAAAATATGCAAATATTGTTGCTTGGTGCAGGCGGCCGCGAACACGCATTTGCCTGGAAATTATCAAAAAGCAAGCGGTGCAAGCGCTTATTCATTGCGCCCGGCAATGCCGGAACGGCCGCCTGTGGCGAAAATGTAGCACTCAATCCCCTTGATTTTGAAGCAATTGGCCGCTTTGTAATTGAAAATTCGGTTGATATGTTGGTGGTCGGACCTGAAGAGCCGCTTGTACGCGGCATTTGGGACTATTTTAACCAGTCGGCCGCCCTGCAACACATACCCGTGATTGGGCCCTCCAGGGCGGGCGCTGTGTTGGAAGGAAGCAAAGCCTGGGCCAAGCAATTTATGATGCGTCACAACATACCAACCGCCTCTTATCGCGCATTTTCAGCCGATCAGCTGCAGGAAGGACTGGAATACCTTGCGCATCATCCCTTACCCATTGTGCTGAAAGCCGACGGGCTGGCAGCCGGTAAAGGGGTGGTTATCTGTGAAAATCACAACGAAGCCAAGCGGGAGTTTAAAGACATGCTGGAGGGAAAATTTGGGGCAGCCGGAGATCGAGTGGTGGTGGAAGCTTTCCTTAAAGGGATTGAATTCAGCGTTTTTGCCCTTACCGATGGCAAAAATTACGTGCTTTTGCCCGAGGCCAAAGACTATAAACGCATTGGCGAAAAGGATAAAGGGCTTAATACCGGTGGCATGGGCGCCGTAAGCCCGGTCCCTTTTGTAGATGCTGCCATGTGGGAACAGGTGGAACGTAAAATTGTGGCGCCCACCATTAAAGGCCTGTATGATGAAAAAATTCCCTATAAAGGCTTTGTTTTCTTCGGACTGATAGCAGTGAATGGCGAGCCCTTTGTAATAGAATACAATTGCCGGATGGGCGACCCCGAAACCGAAGTGGTGTTGCCGCGCCTGAAAACCGATCTGGTACTTGCGCTCCAGCATTGTGCCAAAGGAACCCTTTCCAAACTCAAGCTCCGTACAGATCCCCGAACTGCAACCACGGTGTTTTTGGTGAGTGGCGGCTATCCAGGATCTTACGAGAAAGGTAAAACCATCGATGGATTGGAGTCGGTAAAAGGAAGTCTCGTTTTTTATGCCGGCGTAAAAACGGCTGGCGAACAGCTTGTAACCGATGGCGGAAGGGTATTGGCGCTTACCAGTTACGGAAAAGATTTGGCACTGGCCCTGCGTAAATCCAATCGAAATGCATCAAAAATCCAATTTGATGGGAAGTATTACCGCCGTGATATCGGAAAGGATCTTCAAAATTGGCATCCATCGAAATAATACCACCACATGAAACGACCCAAAAAAGGCGAATTTGCCCCTTTTCATGAAAATTACCTCAACCAGGTTCCCAAACGCGGTACCCTGCAGGGTTTGTTGAAGAAAACTTTTCTGGACCTGCAAAAACAATTGTTGGCTTTGCCCGAACCGATGGCCGATTTCCGATATGCGCCGGATAAATGGACGATCAAGGAAATGCTGATTCACCTGATCGATGCCGAACGGGTTTTTGCTTTTCGGGCATTGTGGTTTATGCGGGGCGATCAGGCGCCCTTGCCCGGATTCAACCAGGATTTCTGGATGGAACAAGTGGATGTGCGCGATCGGAGCATTAAGGATTTGCTGAAGGAATGGAAAGTTGTGCGGGATTATACCCTGGCATTGGCCAATCAGTGCACCGAAGCGCAATCCGAATTTATGGGAACGGCCAGCAACTGGAAAGTTTCTACCCGCACCATGTTCTGGGTGATTATTGGCCATCAAAAACATCATGAAGCGGTGTTACAGGCACGGTATTTTAATCAGAACTAAAAAGGCGCCGCCGCAAAAAGATCAGTTATTTCGTCTTGATATTTTTCAAAAATGTCTTTCCGGCGCAATTTCAAGGTTGGCGTCAACAAGCCGTTTTCCGTTGAAAAGGGCTCGTGGATCAATTTAAAGGCCCGAACGGCCTCTACGCTGCCAAGCAAATTTGCATTAATTTGGCTGAGCTCCTGCTGGAACAAACGCAATACCTTTGGGTTGAGAATCATAAACTGCGGGGCTGTCCAATGTACGTTATGGGTGCGGCACCAATGTTCCAGCGCAGCAAAATCGGGGACTATCAATGCCGAAACGTGCGGCTGATTCAAACCCAGCGCCATACATTGATTGATCAGGGTTGATTGCTGTAATTGAAGCTCCACAAACGCGGGCGCAACAAATTTGCCGGAAGATGTTTTAAAAAAATCAAAATTACGCCCGCTTATTTTCAAAAAATGCTTGTGCTCAAAACATCCCTGGTCGCCGGTATGAAGCCAACCATCGGGGGTGAAAGCAGTGCTGCGCGCTTCCGGCAAATTCCAGTAGCCCAGCATGACATTGGGCCCGCGCACCTGAATTTCTCCTTGCCCCGTTTCATCCGGATTGGCTATCCGAACTTCAACTCCAGGCGCCGGAATTCCAACAGTTCCGAATCGAAAACCACCCGGCTCAAACCGGTTAAATGCCACCACCGGGCTGGTTTCTGTTTGACCGTATCCTTCGCGCACATCAATACCTGCCGCAGAAAAGAGGCGCGCCAGATTGGGGCGCAAGGCTGCCGCTCCAACGGCAATGGCTTGTACCCGACCGCCCAGGCGTTTTCGCCACCAACGGTATACCAGCCAATCGGCCAATTGCCGTTTCAACCAATATCCGGGCATTCCTTGCCCGGGATATCGTTCGCCCAAATGAATGGCCCACTGAATGATTCTCCGGGAAATTGCCCCCTTTTTTCTGCTTTCTTCCTGCAATTGATCATAACTGCGCTCTAAAACCCGTGGGACTGCCGTGAAAAAATGGGGTTTTACGGCTTGAAGTGTTTGGGGTAAGGTCTCCATATTTTCTGCAAACCAAATTTGGCAACCAGCCGCTTGATACACATACGTCACCATACGCTCGAAAATGTGGCTGAGTGGTAAAAAACTCAAAGCGACTGTATGCGGGCCCACCGGTACTATGGCCAACACCGATTTTACGTTGCTCACGATGTTTTGGTGGCTCAACATCACTCCTTTGGGCAGCCCCGTTGTTCCCGAGGTGTAAAGCAAGGTGGCCAGGTCCTGTTCCCGGATACCCGACCGATGGTATTGCAGTTTTTCAAGATCGTGCGCCTGGGTAGGAAGCAACAAACTTTCCCAGGAAGTTACACCCGGGAAATCGGAAAAGCCGAGGTACATTTCGATATTCGTGCTAGCCCGCCGCAACTTTTCAAGCATTTCTGCATTGCTCACAAAACATGCCCGTATGTCGGCGTCTTGTAAAATATAGGCAATTTCGTCGGCGCGTGCGCTTGCGTGTATAGGAACCGGAACGATGCCCAATTGCAACATGGCAAGGTCGGAAATGAGCCATTCCGGGCTTCCGCAATGCGCCAGTATGCCAATTTTATCACCTTTTCTCAAGCGCAGCGAAAGCAAACCTAAACTTAAGCGATCCCGAACATCCAACATTTCCCGGGTACTCCAACTTTGCCAGCCGTCAACTGAACGTCGGGCTACAGCCATCTTTTGCGGATAGCGCAATTGTTGGTATTCGAGAATATCGAACAAACGGGTAAAATCCATAATCAGGTTTTAAGCGGTTGCGGGCGCCTGCATGCGTTGTACGCGTACGAGCAGCATAATGAGAATGCTGCACACAAAAAATACCGAAAGAGACAGCACGCTGTACCGCATATTGCCGGTTAATTGCTCAACAACCCCGAAAACGAAGGTTCCGGCTACCGTTGAAATTTTATCCATCACATCATAAAAACTGAAAAAAGAAGCCGTATCAGGTGTGTTTTCGGGCAAAAACTTGGCGTAAGTTGCACGGGCAAGCGATTGAGCGCCGCCCATCACAACGCCTACGGCAGCAGCCAGCATATAAAAATCCAAACCGGTTTGAACAAAATAACCCACGGTGCACACAATGGTCCAAACCACCAACATACACATCAAAGAAAATTTGTTGCCCTTCCTTTTGGAAAGCCAGGAGGCCGCATAAGCCCCCCCAATCGCTACAATTTGCAATATCAAAATAAGCCCGATCAATCCGGTTGTTTCAAAGCCCAGCACTTTTTCAGCAAAGGTGGAAGCCAACAACAATACAGCCTGGATGCCCGCATTGAA
>JAGWYI010000134.1 GCA_018969455.1 Bacteroidota bacterium
TAGAAAAGTGGGTCCTTGATCCCGTTAACGATATTCTCATGACTGTTTTTCACAATGATCACACCAAATACCGCAACCCAACTCCTGCGATCGCTCCTATCACCGCAGGGCTTATTGCCTATGATTGCTATCCAGGTAAACCAATCGGAATTGTGCCTTTTTTTGAAAATTGAAATTTTAACCGAAGCGCACATTAACAAATTGAAAAGTTACGCTACGCCCTGCGCTTACTTTCCAAAAGCGGCTTTATTTTGCAAAAAATTGTCCGTTATGCTTCGTTTTCTCCTCGCTTCCCTGCTTTTATTCTGCACTTGTGCCTTGCGGGCCCAACATGATCATGATCGCCACCATTCCGAAGAAGGTCGCGTCATTCACTTTCCCAACGTGCCTGGTTACCAGGTGCTTGTTTGTGATTTCCACCAGCACACCGTCTTTTCCGACGGTTCGGTGTGGCCCAACATCCGGGTGCAGGAAGCGCTTCGCGACAGTGTAGACGCAATTTCGCTTACCGAACACCTTGAATATCAACCGCACAAGGAAGACATCCCGCATCCCGACCGCAACCGCTCGTTTGAAATTGCAAGCAAAGCAGCCAAAAACACCAAACTGATCGTGGTAAACGGTTCGGAAATCACGCGCGAAATGCCTCCCGGGCACACCAACGCCATTTTCCTGAAAGATGCCAACAAACTCCTGCTCGAGGACCCCATTGCGGTGTTCCAGGAAGCCAAAAACCAGGGCGCTTTTATTTTCTGGAACCACCCCAACTGGACCGCACAACGGCCGGATGGCATGGCAACGCTCACCGACATGCACCGAAAACTCATCGCAGATGGCATGCTGCACGGCATTGAAGTGGTAAACGATGTGACTTTTTCCGATGAAGCTTTTCAAATTGCACTCGACAACAAGCTCACCCTCATGGGCACTTCCGATATCCACGGGCTGGTAGACTGGCAATACGAAGTGCATGATGGCGGTCATCGGCCTGTAACCCTGGTGATGGCAACTGAGCGCTCGGCAGATGCCATAAAAGCAGCCTTGTTCGACCGCCGCACGGTGGTATATCAAAACAACACCCTCGCAGGCCGACCCGAGCAATTGCTGCCCCTGCTCAATGCCTGCCTCCAGGTGGAGAAAGCCGAATACCAGGAAAAGTCGGCGGTTTTAAAGGTGACACTGCGCAACCTGAGTGATTGTGATATGCTGCTGCAAAACGAATCGGGCTTTACCTTGCACAACGAGGCCGGCATTGTTAGCGTGCACGGAAAGGAAACCGCCGAGGTTTTAATCAAAACCAAAGAACGCTTGAAATCGGTGGAACTGCCCTTTAAGGTGTTGAATGCCTACACGGCGCCCGGGAGAACGGCTATTTTGACGCTGAAAGTAGAAATTGCCCAATAACTCTTAGGCTGCCTTCACCCGCGTTGCCTTTTCCCACAAAACCGACTGCCGGCCGCGCAGGTAGCGCACAAACCCGGCGTACATCGAATAATTCATCATACAAAAATAGTAGGGCACAAAAAAGGCCTTGATTTTCATCTTGCGCTGCTCAAACACATACCCCGCCAGGGAGGCCGCATAAAACAGGATTTGCGCCGCCAGTATTACCTGATAAAACAAACTGTCTTGTGCCAAAAGTACATTGAGGACCAGCAAAACCGGCAGTAAAACGGGCGAAAGGGTCCAGCGCAACACCCGGTGCGAGATGTATTGAAAACTCAAAACGCCGTAGCGAAACACATTGAGCAAGGGCGCCAAACGCACCACCGCCTGAATGCCCCCCGCTGCAATGCGCACCTTGCGCTTGCGCTCCTCTGCCACCGAAGCCGAGGAAGATTCCACGGCATACGCATCGGGCGCATAGGCCACGCGATAGCCTTTTTGGGCAATCCGCATGGTGAGGTAAAAATCTTCCACGATGGTATCGGTGGGTACGTGCTCGTACACGCTCGTGCGGAAAGAAAACAACTCGCCGGCAGCGCCCACCACCGACCACAATTCGGCATCCCATTTTTTCAGGGCGCTTTCGTATTTCCAGTAAATGCCCTCGCCGGCGCTGTTGGCTGCATCTTTGCTGCCCATGCTGATGCGTTTTTCACCCGCCACAGCGCCCACTTTCGGGTCGGCATAATGCCGCACTATAGCCTTGATCGCTTCCTGATTCACGAGGGTATTGGCATCGGTGCTCACCACGATGGGTGTTTCCACGTATTCCATGGCGCGTTGAAAAGCCGCGATTTTGCCCCTGCGCTCGGGCTGGTGTAACAGCCGCCATTGCACACCCTCCGGATAAGGAAAGTTTTTTACCAGGGCAGGGGTGTTGTCGTTGGAACCGTCGGTAACAAAAAAGAACTGAATGCGTTCCCGCGGGTAATCAAACTCGATGGAGTTGAGAATTTTCTCCTCAATCCAGTCTTGTTCATTGTAGGCACATACCACAAAGGTGACCGCCGGCCAATCTGTCAATTCGGGAAAATTAGCTTTTTTCAATTTCCTTTTCACCCAAACCAGGCCATACAGCACCAGGCCGTAACCAATATAGGAATAAAATACTAGGGCAAGGCCCACCCAGAATAGAAGCGCTGTCATAAGATCAAAAATGGAGGCAAAACAAGCTAAATGCAAATATAAAGCCGTTTTTTTATTCATTAAAACCATGCCGCACACGTTTGATCGAGATCTTAAAAATGGCGGTTTCCCGACACTTGCCCAAACTTGCATTTGCGTGGGTTGTGGTATGTGTTATTCCGGCTATCTTTGCAGCCGTAAGCAGCGCTCTTTTTTATAGCGTTTTTTTCTTGTTCGGTCTGCAACGAACACCCCGGTATGTTACATCTTGAATAATCCGCCGCTGCTTATCTGTACCTCTGTATAGAAGTACAGCTGCTATTTCTTGCACCTTATGGCGTTCATCGTGTTCGCCATTTGGCCTTGCAAAACGCTTGCTTTCCAAGCCGGTTTCTAAGGGGAGCATTCAAACAAGTGTTTATTTTAAGATGGTTTGGTGCGCAACCATTGGTTTAAGGCATCTTCAATCCACACGGAAGGGATGAATGCCATTTCTCAGGCTGCATTCCAATTATTTTAATCTCCGCCAGGTTCTTTGCGTCGAGCAATCCGGTGTTTAATCCGCTTAAAAAAATCGCCTTTAGCATAAGCGCAAGCAACAACATTCCATTGCAGGAACAACACTTAAGCACATAATAACATGAAAAGAAAGGTACTAATTGTAGAGGATCACGAAGGGTTCCGCAAATTGCTTGGGAACTTTTTATCAAAAAATTACGAAGTGGTGTCTGCCCGCAACGGACTGGAAGCCATGACTTTGTTAAACAAGGGTGTGATACCAGATGTCATTGTATCGGATACCCGTATGCCCGAACTCAATGGCGCTCAGTTGTTGTATCATCTGCGCTGCAGTGGCATGTTTGGTAAAATTCCGGTGCTCATCATAAGCGAACAAGGCAAAGCCGAAGAGGAGGCCTTCTTCAAAAGTTTGGGAGCGCAGGATTATTTGTCCAAACCCTTTAATCCGGTGTCTTTGCAGGATGCCTTGGGAAAAATGCCTTTCGCCTGATGCTTAAGAAAGGAAATTCCAGAATCGACAACAAACACTTTAATCGAACATGAATCGTCCAGCGTTTCAATCGGAGCACTCGCTTGCAACCCGGGAACTTTTGTTTATCGGATTCGAAGACGGCTTCGACGCAAACATCCGCAACTTCCCCTACATTAGCGCAGATTACCGGTATGAGCTTGAAAACGAAGCCGCAAGGGCCATAGACTGGCTGGAAAGCCGCGTCGACCGCCTGGAAACCTTTCAACTGCCCTATGCCATCTTTTGCCGCCTGCAGTGGCTAATGGATCATCAATTCGGCATTTGCGCCCAATTGCGTGCCCATCCCTTTTTGCGCTATGTACCCCTCATCGCACTCGCAGAAAAAAGCGATACGGTTGATAAAATCCGTTTGACCCAAAATGGCATGGACGATTGCTACACCGTACCCGTGGAATGGGAAATGCTGGAGGAACGCCTGAATTTTTTGAACCAATACAAACCCAAAATCGTCGACGCGGAAGTGATCGCGCGCCTGCCCAAAAACCACCCCTACCGCCTGCCACTGGGCAAACGCCTGTTCGATATCGCCGCCGCAACGTTCGGCCTGGCGCTCTCTATCCCCATCTGGCTGCCCATCGCCATCGCAATCCGCATCGAATCCAAAGGCCCCGTCATCTACCGCTCCAAACGCGTAGGCTCGGGTTATCATATATTTGATTTTTTTAAATTCCGGTCGATGTACCTCGATGCAGACCAGCGTTTGCACGAATTGCAGCATTTGAACCAGTACCGACACAATGAAAATGGTTCTGGACCGGTATTTGTAAAGTTATCCAGAGATCCGCGCGTTACCCGCGTAGGTCGTTTTATCCGGAAATACAGCCTCGACGAACTGCCCCAATTCATCAATGTGTTGCGCGGCGATATGTCGCTGGTGGGCAATCGCCCCTTGCCGCTGTACGAAGCCGAAATGCTGATGCACGACGCCTATTGCGATCGATTTCTCGCACCGGCAGGACTCACCGGATTATGGCAGGTCTCCAAACGCTGTAAAGCGCATATGAGCATGGAAGAACGGGTGGCCCTCGACATCCAATACTCCAAAACCGCCTCCATCTGGACAGACTTTTACATCATAATCAAAACCTTCAGCGCTTTTGTACAAAAGGATGAAGATTAATCAAAACATGCAATGGTTTCAATCATTACCGTCAATTACAACCAGGCAGCGGTCACCTTTGCCCTGCTCGACAGCATCCGAAAACAGGATTACCGTGACATCGAGGTGTTTGTGGTAGACAATGTCAGCAAGGAAAACCCGCAAGCCGAATTCGAATCCCGCTACCCGGAAGTCCATTTCATCCGCAGCGAAACCAACCTCGGTTTCGCAGGCGGCAACAACCTGGCGGTAAAACAGGCTAAAGGCGATTATTTGTTCTTCATCAACAACGACGCCGAACTCACCAACCATTGCCTGGAAAAACTGGTGGATATGTTTGCCCAACACCCCAAACTGGGCCTCGTGAGTCCGCTCATCTGCTATTACCCACAGGAAAACTGGACCGAAGATTTCATTCAATACGCCGGCATGACGCCCGTGCATCCGCTCACAGCCCGCAACCAAACCATCGGAAAAAAAACCTGGGAACGCGGCCAATATACGGAACCACGCCCCACTGCCTATGCCCATGGAGCCGCCATGATGTGCTCGAAAGCCGTAATTGAAAAAGCGGGCATGATGGACGAAGCCTTTTTCCTGTATTATGAAGAACTCGACTGGGGGGAACGCGTGCGCAAAAACGGTTTTGAAATATGGGTAGAACCCCGCGCGCGGGTGTACCATAAAGAAAGCCTGACGGTAGGCAAACTCGGCTCCTTGAAAACCTATTACCTCAACCGAAACCGGGTGTGGTTTATGCGCCGCAATTACGGCGGTTGGAAATTGGCCGCCTTTTACCTATTTTTGTTTGCCTTCACCGTGCCAAAGAATGTTTTGAAAATGTGGCTGGCAGGTGAAAAAGACAATTTAAAAGCGTTTTTAGACGGCATTTTTTGGAATTTTAGTTTAAAAACACCCGATAAACGGCCCGAGGTGAAGCCCGCCTGAGGCCAAAAACCGCACACCGATTTAATCAAGCACCATGATCGATTTTCTGCGCATCCTGTTTTACCTGGCATCGGCCTGGATTTTTTTCCAACTCGTGTTCCCCTTCCTGACCGTAGCGGCCGCCCGGCTCTTCGGAAGCCGAAAGGAGCGCAACCTGGGCGCTAAAATTCAGGACAAATTTGCCGATCATCCCGAAAACGCTCCCAACACCGATTTTGCCTGCATCATTACGGCCTACCAAAACAGCGAAATCACCAAGCCGCTGATCTCCAGTCTCTTGCAACAGTCGCACGGCAATCTGACAATTTACCTCGTGGCCGATGAATGCCCCGAAACTTCGTTCAACGTGACGGATCCGCGCTTTGTGCTGCTCACACCACCCGAGCCGCTGCGCCTCAAAATCAAAAGCATCCTGTACGCGCGCACGCACTTCCGCCGCGCACACGACTACACCGTGATATTCGACGCCGATAACCTGGCGCACCCCGATTTTTTGCAACACATCAACCATTACATTGCACGGGGTTTCAAATGCATTCAAGGGCAACGCACCGCCAAAAACCTCGACAGCCAATACGCAGCAGCGGATTCGCTGGGCGAATTGTACAAAAACTACATCGAGCGGTACAGCCCCTATCTGTTGGGCGGCTCGGCTGTGATTTCCGGTTCCGGCATGGCCACCGAAAGCGCGCTTTACCAGGCCTACCTCGACAGCCCCGAAATTCAGGAAGGGCAGCATTTGGGCAAAAAAATGCTGCAGGAAGATAAAATACTGCAAAATTTCCTGCTTCGCCGCAATTACCGCATCGCCTATGCCTGGGATGCTGTGTGTTACGATGAAAAAGTAAGCACCGGAGCCGCCGTACAAACCCAGCGCGGCCGCTGGCTGTATTCCTATTTTCAAAACATGCCCAATTCATTGGGACTCATCCTGCGCGGCTTGCTGCACTTCAGCCCCAACCAGTTTTTTTTCGGACTTGTGACGTTTGCCTTGCCAATGTTTATCCAGCTTGCGCTGGCCTTCATGCTGGCGGTGGCAGGATTATTGTTAAATCCGTGGGTAACGCTCGCCCTGGTATTGGCGGTAGGCATATTTGGCAGCACGGTGCTTTGGACCCTGCGCCTCTCGGAAGCCCCGCCATCGGTTTGGAATGCGGTGTATGCCGTGCCGAAATTCATCCTGCGGCAAGCGCTGGGTTTGTTCAAAATGATCAACCCCAACAAGCATTTCAAACATTCCGAACACAAGCACCTGGTGCACGTGGAGGAGGTACTAAAAAAACAGTAAATGGCGCGTCCGGCAGGAAAAATCGACTTTTTGGATTTTGCAAAAGGGTATGCAATCTTCACCATCGTTTGTTACCACACCTTGCAACGCGTCGAAATGGCGCCCATGCTGCAAAAAGCCATCATTTTCGGCGGATCCGGCGTGCATCTGTTTTTCCTCTTATCCGGTTTTGGACTCGGGCTTTCATCCTCCAGCCGGGGCGTTTGGGCATTTTACCGGCGGCGTGCCACCAAAGTGTGGTTGCCCTATGTGCTGGCCTTAAGCATCAGCTGGGCCCTGGCGGCAAGCATTGGCCTGTTTGCCGATGGCTGGAAAGAATGGCTGGCAGGCGTGGCGCTGTATCAGATGTTTTACGAGCCCTTTATCCACAGTTTTGGCGGCCATTTTTGGTTCATCAGCGCCATCATCCAGTTTTACCTTGTTTATCCTTTGTTGATTTGGATAAAAGGGCAATTTTCGAACGCCTGGAACTACTTTTTCCTTTGTCTGGCCATTTCGGTGGCCTGGTGGCTGGTGGTTTTTCAATTGGGAACCGGCAGCATGCGTACCTGGAACAGTTTCTTTTTGCAATTTTTGTGGGAATTTGCCCTCGGACAAGTGTGGGCAGGGCAATACCAGGCCTTGCAGAACGGAAAAACCGAAAAAAATGTGCTGAAACCCGATTTCTGGAATTACACTTGGTGGAAGTATTTGCCGGCAGGCCTGCTGTTTACCGGCCTGATGATTGCCATGATTTTAAAAATGGGCGATGCCGGCAAAATATTCAACGACATTCCGGCATTAATAGGGTACAGTGCCATTTGCATCTTTTTATACCATGTAGGCTTGCGCTTTGTGCAGCCCTTGAAACAGTTGTTTAGGTGGGTTGGCGGGTTTTCCTATTCCCTGTACCTCGTGCACATCATGGTGCTCGAAGGGTATCTGCTGGTTTTGGGTAAAATGGGGATGGCACAAAACCTGCCCGTGCTGTTGCTGTATTTGCCTTTGGCCTTGTTGGGAGGATGGGCTTTTGAGCCATTGAGTCGGGCCTGGATCCGATTGTTTGAAACCAAACACTAGAACTTATACGCCATGCGCCGTTGGGCAACCGGATTGTCGGTACTGCTTAACCTGCTCCTGATTGGGCTTGGCCTGATCGCCTTGCAGCGCCTGGGTGGCTACAGATACGCCCTGTATCGGCTGAGCCACCCGGAGGCGGGTTTGTATGCCCAGCGGAAATCGCTTTTTTCTTTGTTCCCCGATGCGCCAGGCGCGCTTGTCATGCTTGGCGACAGCCAGATTGAGCAATGCGAATGGCGCGAATTGCTGGGCGACTCCCTGCCGATTCGGAACAGAGGCATTTCCGGCGACAACATCAAGGGCGTTTCTTCCCGCCTCGGAGAGGTCATGCGCCACCAGCCGCGTTTGGTGATGCTTTGCGTTGGTCTCAATGATTTATTGTCGGACCAACCCATTGACCAATTGGGCAATGCGTATGAAAATCTGGTTCACCAACTGCGCCGGCAATGCCCGGCATCGCAACTGGTTTTGTGCAGCGTACTGCCGGTAAATAATTCCATTCGGCACACAGGCATTGAAAACAGCCAAATCGGCCAGTTAAATGCCAAAATCCGGGCCATCGCCACCCGTTTCTCCCTGCCTTACCTCGACCTTTTCCACGAACTCGGCGATGCCGACGGCAAGCTGCTGCCAGCCTGCACACCCGATGGCGTCCACTTAAATGCCCAAGGCTACCTCATCTGGAAAAAACAACTCGATAAAATCCTGCTTGGCTTATGATTTTCAATTCGCTGGTGTTTCTGGTATTTGTCGCCTGTTTTTTCTCGGTATACTTTTTCTTGAAAGGCCGATGGCGCCTGTGGTGGATCCTGGCGGCCAGTTATGTGTTTTATGGCTGGTGGGACTGGCGTTTTTTGGGCCTCATCCTTTTCACCACTTTACTGGATTACGGTTTTGGTCTGGCCCTGGAGCGCATCGAGGAGCTTCGGCGCAAAAAACGCGTCATCATCGCCAGTGTGGTGATGAACCTCGGTTTTTTATCTATTTTTAAATATTTCAATTTTTTTGCCGCTTCTGCCGCGCAGGCGTTGCGCTGGGTGGGCATGGAAGCCGATTGGACCACCCTGCACATCATT